>DATNCB010000655.1:0-2684 GCA_035571715.1 Ramlibacter sp. | reverse complement strand
TGTGCGCGTCGATCTCCTTGCCTTGCAGGCCCTGATTGGCTTTGCCCTGGCGCTGCATGGCGCGATCGCGCGCGGTTTCGCAGCGCTGCCGGATCGCGGCAGTCGACTCCCCGGCCGGCGCGGTGAGCAGTTGCTCGGGCGCGATCGCCGGCACTTCCACATGCAGGTCGATCCGGTCCAACAGCGGCCCGGAGAGCTTGCCCTGGTAGCGCGCGACCTGGTCGGGCGTGCAGCGGCAGGCCTTGTGCGCGCAGCCGCGATAGCCGCACGGACAGGGGTTCATCGCCCCGATGAACTGGAAGCGCGCCGGAAATTCGGCCCGCCGCGCGGCGCGCGAGATCGTGATCTGGCCGGTCTCCAACGGCTCGCGCAGCGCCTCCAGCGCCGCGCGCGGAAACTCGGGGAGTTCATCAAGAAACAGCACGCCGTGATGCGCCAGGGAAATTTCACCGGGGCGCGGTGGCGAGCCGCCGCCCACCAGGGCGACGGCGCTGGCCGTGTGGTGCGGGCTGCAGGTCGGCCGCAGGCCCCAGCGCTCCAGCGAGAACTGGCCGGCCAGGCTGGCGATGGCGGCGCTCTGCAGCGCTTCTTCGACGGTCATGGCGGGCAGCAGACCGGCGAATCGTTGCGCCAGCATCGATTTGCCGGAACCGGGCGGGCCGAGCAGCAGCAGACTGTGGCCGCCGGCCGCGGCGATTTCCAGCGCTCGCTTGGCGCCGGCCTGGCCTTTCACGTCGGCCAGATCCGGATAGCTCGCGCAAGCCGATTGAGGCTGGGCCACGATGCGCGCCCAGCCGTCGGAGGGCTGGGCGTCCTGCGACGGCAGAAACTGGCGCACCACGTCCAGCAAGTGATTGGCACGATAGACCTGCGCCTGCGGCACCAGCGCCGCTTCTTCGGCGCTGCCAGGCGGCAGTACCAGCCTGGCCGCAACACCGGCCGCATGCAGCGCGAGGCTCATGGCCAGGGCACCGCGCACCGGGCGCAATTGGCCCGACAGCGAAAGCTCTCCGGCGAACTCGTAGCCCGCCAGCCGCGCCGCGTCGATTTGGCCACTGGCGGCCAGGATGCCCAGCGCGATCGGCAGATCGAACCGGCCCGAGTCCTTGGGCAGGTCGGCCGGCGCGAGGTTGACGGTGATGCGCTTGTTGTGCGGAAACTCCAGCCCGCTGTTTTGCAGCGCCGAGCGGACGCGCTCGCGCGCCTCCTTGACTTCCACGTCCGCCAGGCCCACCAGCGTGAAGCTGGGCAGGCCATTGGCCAGGTGCACCTCGACCGTGACGGCCGCCGCTTGCAGGCCGACCAGGGCGCGGCTTTGCACCAAGGACAAACTCATCGAAGACTCCTCCCCATACAGGTGCACGTACGCGTGTGGTGCAGCGCACCAAACGAAATTGCACCAGCCCGGTGCGACTAGCTCTTCAATAAACAGCGCGTGAAGGCATAACGCCGTTGAGCTGGGGGACGTGCACCCGTGCCAGAGTCCTTGTGACTTTTGGCACGCTCTCTGCTTAGAGGTCTCCAACCTTTACTCAGGAGAACTCGGGTGGAACTCAAGACGACACAAAAAATCGTGCTGGCAGCACTGGCACTTTCGGGCGCCGCTTTCGCGCAGACGAAGGCGCCGGAGCCGGACTACACGCTCTCATACAACGTGGGCCTCGTCACCGACTATCGCTACCGCGGCATTTCGCAGTCGCGCCTGAAGCCGGCGCTGCAAGGCGGCATCGACTTCGCCCACAAGAGCGGCTTCTACCTGGGCACCTGGGCCTCGACCATCAAATGGATCAAGGACGCGGGCGGCGACGCGTCGGTGGAAATCGACATCTATGGCGGCTACAAGGGCCAAGCCGGCCCGGTGGCTTACGACGTTGGTCTGCTGACCTACCAGTATCCGAACCACAGCCTGCCTATCAGTCCGGTCACCAATGAAATCTACGCCGCCGGAACATTCGGCCCCGCCACGCTGAAGTATTCGCACGCTGTGAGCAACCTGTTCGGTTTTGCCGACAGCAAGAACAGCGGCTATCTGGACCTGAGCGCCAATTTCGACCTGGGCAGCGGCTGGTCCGTCACGCCGCACGCCGGCCACCAGAAGGTCAGGAACAACGGTGCGTTCTCCTATACGGATTACGCGCTCACCGTCGGCAAGGACTTCGGCAACGGCGTCTCCGCCAGTGGAGCCGTGGTCGGCACCGATGCGGACAAGGCGCTGTATGTCACCCCCGATGGCAAGTTCACCGGCAAGACCGCCCTGGTCCTGGGTGTGAAGTACAGCTTCTGACCGATTCACGTTTTCCCAAGGAGAGAAGCTATGAAACTGATCACGGCCATCATCAAACCATTCAAGCTGGACGAGGTGCGTGAAGCCCTCTCCGGCATCGGTGTGCAGGGCATTACCGTCACCGAAGTCAAGGGCTTCGGGCGCCAGAAGGGCCACACCGAGCTGTACCGCGGTGCGGAGTACGTGGTGGACTTCCTGCCCAAGGTGAAGATCGAAGCGGCGGTGGCCGACGAGCTGGTCGACCGCGTAATCGATGCCGTCGAAGCGGCCGCCCGCACCGGCAAGATCGGCGACGGCAAGGTCTTTGTCTACGACCTGGAGCAGGTTGTGCGCATCCGCACCGGCGAGACCGGCAAAGACGCCCTCTAGAGCCCAATCCACCATCCAAGAAAGAGATGAA
>DATNCB010000654.1:0-12324 GCA_035571715.1 Ramlibacter sp. | reverse complement strand
CATCAGCATGTTGATGACGCCGCGGTAGTTCATGTCGCTGTGGTACCAGTGGTTCATCGCCGCGCCGATGATCACCATCGACTTGCCGTGGGTCTTGTCGGCGTTGTCGGCGAACTGGCGCGCGACGGTGATGATCTGGTCGCGCTTGACGCCGGTGATCTTTTCCTGCCAGGCCGGGGTGTAGGGGGTGTCGTCGTCGAAGCTCTTGGCGGCGAGTTCACCCGGGATGCCGCGGGCCACACCGTAGTTCGCCGCCTGCAGGTCGAACACGGTGGCCACCAGCGCCGAGCGCTCCTCGCCGGCCTTGCCCAGCGAAATGCGCTGGACCGGCACCGTGCGCACCAGCACGTCGCCGCCTTGCGCGTTGCCCGTGAAGTGGGGTGTCGGGTTGCCGCCGAAGTAGGGGAAGCCGATCTTCGCGGTTTCGCTGCTGGGGCCTTCGCCTTCGAGCACCGAGAGCTTGAGCTTGACCTGGTTGCCGTGGCGCGCTTCCTTGTCTTCGAGGTTCCATTGACCCTGATCGGGCCGTCCGTCCGGGCCCCAGCGGAAACCGATCGCCCCCTGCGGCAGCACCACCTTTCCGGCCTCGTCGAAGGCCACTGTCTTCCACTCGGGATTGTTCGACTGGCCCAGCTTGCCGTTGAAGTCGGACGCGCGCACGTAGCGGTCCGGCACCATCACCGTTTCACCGGAGGGCAGCACCTGCTCCTTGAGCATCACCAGCATCGGCAGGTCGGTGTAGCGGCGGGCGTAGTCGTCGAAGTACGCGCTGCGCTTGTCGAAGTAGAACTCCTTGAGGATCACGTGGCCCATGGCCATCGCGACAGCGGCGTCGGTGCCCTGCTTGGGATGCAGCCACAGGTCCGACAGCTTGGCGACCTCCGAATAGTCGGGCGTGATCGCCACCGTCTTGGTGCCCTTGTAGCGCACCTCGGTGAAGAAGTGGGCGTCCGGCGTGCGCGTCTGCGGCACGTTGGAGCCCCAGGCGATGATGAAGCTGGAGTTGTACCAGTCGGCCGATTCCGGCACGTCGGTCTGTTCACCCCACACCTGCGGGCTGGCCGGCGGCAGGTCGCAGTACCAGTCGTAGAAACTCATGCAGACGCCGCCGATCAGGCTCAGGTAGCGGCTGCCGGCCGCGTAGCTGACCATCGACATCGCCGGGATCGGCGAGAAGCCGATGATGCGGTCCGGGCCGTGCTTGCGGATCGTGTGGATGTTGGCCGCCGCGATCATCTCGTTGACTTCGTCCCAGCTCGAACGCGCGAAACCGCCCAGGCCGCGCACCGCCTGCCAGCTTTTGCGCGTTTCCTCGTCGCCGACGATCGTGGCCCAGGCCAGCACCGGCGCCATCGTGTGGCGCGCTTCGCGCCAGGCCTTGAGCAGCCGGCCGCGCACCATCGGGTACTTGACGCGATTGGCGCTGTACAGGTACCAGCTGTAGCTGGCGCCGCGCGAGCAGCCGCGCGGCTCGTGGTTGGGCATGTCCCAGCGCGTGCGCGGGTAGTCGGTCTGCTGGGTTTCCCAGGTGACGATGCCGCCCTTGACGTAGATTTTCCAGGAGCACGAGCCCGTGCAGTTCACACCATGGGTGCTGCGCACGATCTTGTCGTGGGCCCAGCGGTCGCGGTAGGCGTCCTCCCAGGTGCGGTCTTCGCCGGTGGTCTGCCCATGTTCGCCGGAGAAGGATTCGCGGGGTTGTGAGAAGTAGGTGAGTCGGTCGAGAAAGTGGCTCATGAATTGGTCCTTCTTAATGCGGTCATCCCGGGCTTGACCCGGGATCCATGGTGGTGTGCCAAGGTGGATGCCGGATCGAGTCCGGCATGACAATTCCTTTTCTTCAGCACGGCATCGGTGCGTTCTTGCGGCTGTAGAACCACCAGGTGACGGCGATGCACAGCGTGTAGAAAACGATGAAGGTGTACAGCGCGGCTTCGGGGCCGCCCGTCATCGTGATCGAGGTGCCGTAGCTCTTGGGGATGAAGAAGCCGCCGTAGGCCGCCATGGCGGCGGTGAAGCCCAGCGTCGCGGCGCCTTCGGTGTTGCCTTCCTTGATGGCGGCCGCCTTGGCTTGCGCATCGGCCTGGTTGACCCGTGCCAGCGCTTCGTTCAGGAAGATCACCGGGATCATCCGGAAGGTCGAGCCGTTGCCGATGCCGGTGGTGAAGAACAGCACCAGGAACATCAGGAAGAAGCCGGTGAAGTTGCCGCCCGAGGCGCCGCTGGGCAGGAAGTACAGCACACCGACCACGGCCAGCGCCATCACCACGAAATTCCAGAAGGTCACGCGGGCACCGCCCAGCCGGTCCGACAGCCAGCCGCCGAAGGGACGGACCAGCGCGCCGACCAGTGGGCCCAGCCAGGCATAGGCCAGCGGATTGACGCCCGGAAACTGGTTCTTGATCAGGAGCGGGAAGCCCGCGGCATAGCCGATGAAGGAACCGAAGGTGCCCAGGTAAAGCAGGCACATCAGCCAGTTGTGCTTGCGGCGGAAGATCGTCGCCTGGGTGGCGAACGAGGCCTTGGCATCGGCGATGTCGTTCATGCCGAACCAGGCAGCCAGCGACGCCAGCAGGATCCAAGGCACCCAGATGAAGGCCGCGTTCTGCGTCCACACCTGCACGGTCTGGCCGTTCTTGATGATGTTCTGGGCGTCGCCGCCGAACACGCCGAACACGCCCGCCGTGATAACCAGGGGGCTCAGGAACTGCACCACGGACACGCCCAGGTTGCCCAGGCCCGCGTTCACGCCAAGGGCCGAGCCCTTGCGCTCCTTCGGGAAGAAGAAGCTGATGTTGGACATGCTGGAGCTGAAGTTGCCGCCGCCGAAACCGCACAGCAATGCCAGCATCAGCATGGTCGGATAAGTGGTGGTGTTGTCCTGCACCGCGAAGCCGATTCCGATCGCCGGTATCAGCAGGCTGGCTGTAGAGATCGCCGTCCAGCGGCGCCCGCCGACGACCGGAACGATAAAGGAATAGAAGATGCGTAGCGTGGCGCCCGAGAGGGCCGGCGCCGCGGCCAGCCAGAACAACTGGTTGGTCGAGTATTTGAAGCCGAGCGCCGGCAGGCCAACGGCCACCACGCTCCAGACCTGCCAGACAGCAAAGGCCAGGAACAGGGCGGGCACGCTGATCCACAGGTTGATCTTCGCGACGGCTTCGCCCTCGCGCTCCCAGAAGGACTTGTCCTCCGGCGTCCAGATATGCAGCACTTTGCCGCGTGGAATCGGTGCAGTGGTAACGGTAGCCATGGTCAAGCCCTCCCAAGAGCGGTGTCCAGGGATGCGGGGATCCCGTCGGACGTTGAGGAACGAACAGGACCCGGCACGAAGGTGCCAGCGCCCTGGTGAGCCAGCGCGAACGACGGGCTCGCGGGCGCCGAGTCGCCCATGACCTGGGTGCCGCGCACCTCGGTGAAGTACATCCAGATCAGGGAAACCCAGACCACGCCGTACATCAGCATGAAGGCGCTGGAACGGATGCCGGTGAGGTCCATCAGGGCGCCGAACATGATCGGCAGCACGAAGCCGCCCAGCCCGCCGGCCAGGCCGACGATGCCGGAGATGGTGCCGATGTTGTGCGGGTAGTCGTCGCTGATGTATTTGAAGGTGCTGGCCTTGCCGAAGGCCCAGGCGATGCCCAGGATGAACATCAGCGCGGTGAAGGCGTACACGTTCAAGCCGCCGCTGAAAGTCTTCGGGCCGTTGACGGTCACGAACGTGACGTCGAAGTGCGGGTACGACAGCAGGAACAGGCAGATCCAGCTCACCCACATCACCCACCATGTGACGCTGTGCGCGCCGTACTTGTCCGACAGCGCGCCGCCGATGGCCCGCAGCACACCGCCGGGCAGCGAGAAGCAGGCGGCCAACAGGGCGGCCACGCGGATGTCCAGGCCGTACTCGCCGACGTAGTACTGCACCATCCACAGCGACAGCGCCACGTAGCCGCCGAACACGATGCTGTAGTACTGGCAGTAGCGCAGAACCTTCGGGTCTTTCAGCGCATGGAGCTGGTCCATGAACTTCACGTCGCTGGACACCAGGTGCTTGGGATCGCTGTAGCTGAAGAACCAGAACAGCAGCACGGTGCCGGCCATGATGGCTGCGTACACAGCCGGCACCATGGTCCAGCCGAATGCCACGACCAGGGCCGGCGCGACGAACTTGTTGACGGCCGCGCCCGAGTTGCCGGCGCCGTACACGCCCATGGCCAGGCCCTGGCGCTTGCGCGGGAACCAGCGTGCCACGTACGGCGTGCCGACCGAGAACGAGCCGCCGGCCAGGCCGACGAACAGGCCGATCACGAGGAAGTGCCAGTAGGCCGTGGCGTACGACATCAGCCAGATCGCCGGCACCGTGACGGCCATGAGCACTGCCATCACGATACGGCCGCCGAAACGGTCGGTCCAGATGCCCAGCGGCACGCGAATCAGCGAGCCGGTGAGCACCGGCATCGCGGTGAGCAGCCCGAATTCGGTCGCGTTGAGGTTCAGTGCTTTCTTGATCGGAATGCCGATCACGCCAAACATCATCCAGACCATGAAGCAGACGGTGAACGCCAGCGTGCTCACGGCCAGGACCGACCAGGATTCACGGGTGACCACGGCGTCGAGGGGCATCGTTGGATGTTTCTTGTGCGTCACGTTTGGGCTCCGGAAAAGTTCCTTTTCGACGGGCTCAACTGTCGCGCCTGCAGACGGTCCCGAACATCCTCCCGTCGTGTGGCGGCCGCACGGCAAAAGGATGATGGCGCCGGCGGCGCCCATCCTCCTTTAGAACTATGCTGCGCTAGGGCAACACAGTAGATCGGCCATGGCTGTAGTGTGGGGCGCCTGGCCCGCCAAGGCCATCGGCGCCGGCTCAAAAACGCCTCGGAGCCGTCCGTATTCCAGTTCGGCGCCCGCCGAGCGGCCTAGGAATCGTCCGAGCCGTTCGCCGCGTGCGGCCTGGCTGCGCCGCCGGTGGCGAACACAGCGGCTTGCACGCGCGAGGTCAGATCGAGTTTGCGCAGGATGTGCTGCACGTGGATCTTCACGGTCGTCTCCGCGATCGACAGGGCGCGGGCGATTTCCTTGTTGCTGGCGCCCAGCGCGATCTGCTGCAGCACCTGCTGTTCGCGCGCCGACAGCTGGGCCAGTGGATCGGGCTGGCTTGCCGTGGCCGGCGCTGGCGAAGCCGCGGACTGAAACGCCGTCACCAGCTTGCCGGTCATCTCGAAACTGATGACCGGCTCGCCGCGCATCGCGCGATGGATCGATTGCGCCAGCAGATCGCCTTCGATCGTCTTGAGCAGGTAGCCGTGGGCGCCGGCTCGCAGCGCCGCCTGCAGGTCCTGTTCGTCTTCACTCACCGTGAGCAGGATGATTCGAGCCGCGGGCGCCGCGTCCTTCAGTCCGGTCAGGGACTGGATCCCGGTTGCACCGGGCAGGTGGTTGTCCAGCAGGATCACATCGGGCTGCAGCGTGGCCGCCTTGCGCACCGCTTCGCCGGCATCGCCGGCTTCCCCGATCACTTCCAGGCTGCTGTCGGACGCGAGCAGCGCCACCAGGCCGCGCCGGAACAGCGTGTGGTCGTCGACGACCATGAGGCGCACGGGCGGCGGTGCGCTCGTATTCATGCGGCAGCCTTCGTCAGCGACTGATCGGCTGCTTCCTGGCGCACGTGCGGCAACTCGAGTATCACGCTGCAGCCGGCGCCGGGCGCAGACACCACCTGCACCGTGGCGCCGATGCGCTCGGCGCGCTCCTGCATGATGCGCAGCCCCACGCTCGTTTCATTGGCCGAGGCCCCGTCCGCCGTAAAGCCCAGGCCGTCGTCGTGTACCTCGAAGCGCCAGGAAGGGCCGGAGGACACGCGCAGCGTCACCTCACGGGCATGCGAATGTTTGCGCACGTTGGACAGCGCCTCCTGGATGATGTGCAGCACTTGCACCTGCACGTCGGGCGCCAAGGCCACGCCATGGCCTTCCATTTCGAACCGGGCCGTCAAGCCGGTCTGATGCTCGAACTTGGAAAGGGTCGTACGAAGCGCGGGCTCGATGTCTTCCTCGCTCGTGCGGGTACGGAAGTGCACCAGCAGTTCGCGCACGTCGGCATAGCTTTCGCGCACTCCGGCATCGAGCTCGCCGATCACGCGGCCCATGGCGGCGGTGTCGTTGCGCCGCATCGCATCGCGCAGCAGCTGCGCCTGGATTTTCAGAAACGCCAGCGATTGCGCGATCGAGTCATGCAGCTCCTGCGCCAGCAGGCTGCGCTCCTGCGCCACGGCTGCCTCGCGCTCCAGCGCCGCTGCCCGCAGGCTTTCCATTGCGCTGGCCAGGTGGCTGGCCAACGTGTCGAGCAAGTCGCGCTCCTCGGGGTCGAGCTCGACTGCGGATCGGAAGAACAGGTCGACCTCGCCGAGCACCTTCTCATGCAGCTTGACGGGCACCGAAATCAGCGTTCGAAATCCCGCGCGCCGGCAATGATCCATCGGCGCGGAGGGCTCCAAACGAACCGGAACCACGCGGATCTCGGCGCTGTTGCGAGGCTGGCCGCAATGGCACTTGCCCGTTTCGAGACAGGCTCCGGCCTCGATCATGTTTTGCGGAAGGCCGTCCGATGCGAGCATCAGATAGCGCTTGTTACCCTCATCGGACCAACGTACCACCGCCCCTTCAGCCTTCGCTACGCGACGAATCTGCCGCACGAAACCGCGCGCCAGCTCATCGAGGCCGGTGGCATGCGCCATGAAGGCGCTGACTTCGTAAAGGTCGGCCAGGCGCTGGCGCTTGACTTCGAGCCGGGCCGTCTTCTCGCGCACCTTCTCTTCCAGCCTGCCGTACAGGGACTGCAGCGTGCGGGCCATGTCGTTGAAGCCGGCCGACAGCTGGCCGAACTCGTCACCGCTGTCGACCTCGACCCGTGTCGACAAGTCGCCCTGGCGCACGGCCGTGAGGCCGCGTTGGAGCCGCGCCAGCGGGTTCAGGACGAACAGGTAGCCCGCGTAGATCATCACCACGGCACTGCCGATGGCCAAGCCCATCACGGCCAGTTGCACCATCTGGAGAATCGAGGTCCAGCGGGCGATCTGGCTTTCGATGGTGGCGACGAAGCCGTCGACCAAGGCCACGAATTCGCGGGCGTCGCGGGCTGCCGCGGCAGGCGTGGGACGCGAGCGCAGCCAGCGGCCGCGCAGCTCGCGCCAGCTGTCGTTCACCCGCTCGAAACGCTCGCGCGACGCGGCCGACCATGGCACGAACAGGGGCCGCGAGGGGTCGCCCGAGCGCAGCAGCGCCAGGCTTTCGTCGAAACTGCGCGCCAGCGCGAGCGCCGCGTCGGAGTCGGACGCGCCCGAGACTTCGAGGGCCATGCGGTACGTCTGCATGCGCATGCGACCCGCCTCGTTGACGGCGGCGGCGCCGCCTTCCAGGTTCCAAGAGACCCACAAGGTCAGGCCGATCGACGCCAGCGCGAGCACCAGGAAAGTGATGCCGCTGGTGTATAGCTTCGCGGTGAGGGTCCAGGGTCCTCGCATCGGCTCGGCCGCGTTACTTCACCAGCAGGACGGGAATGTCGCAGTCGCTGACCACGCTCTGCGCAACGCTGCCCATGAGCGCCCGGCCGATCACGCCGTGGCCACGAGTGCCCATGACGATCATTTGCACCTTTTCCCGCTTGGCCACGCGTACCACTTCAGCGGCGGGCGAGCCGACCACCCAGGTGGTGCGAAACTGCAGGTCGTGCTGTTTCAGGAAGCGCTCCAGCGGAGCGAGCACCTTGGCAGCTTCGTCGCTGTGATAGGTTCTGATGGCGCTGGCCCCGAGCATGGTCTTGACCCGCGGCGGTACGGCCGGCTGCACGTGCAGCACCACCAGCTCGTCATCGGGGCCGACGAGGCCTTCATGGGTGACCAGAAAAGCAGCCGCCTTCTTGGTGTACTTGCTGTCGTCCGCGGCCAACAATATCTTCATCGTATCTTTCAGCGCAGCACCAGCACCGGGATGCTGCTGTGGGTGAGAACGTGCTGCGTTTCGCTGCCGAGCAGGATGCGCTTGAAGCCCTTGCGGCCGTGCGAGGCCATCACGATGAGGTCGCACTTGCTTTTCTTCGCGGTCGACATGATCGCCTCGGCGACCAGGTCGGATTTGGAGACGACGGCCTTGGCCTTGACGCCTTTTGCTTCCGCGGCCTGCTGCACGGCGTCGACCACTGCCTGGCCCTGGTCGGCCCACTGCTTCTCGGTGCGGGCGATGTCCTGCGTCGACACGGTGATCCCGCCTTCGAAATAGCTGATGGGATAGCGCGGTACGACATACAGAGCTAGCAGTTCGGCGTCGACGGCTGACGCCAGTTCGATGGCGCTGCGCACCGCCTTCTTGGACAAGTTCGACCCATCGGTCGCGACCAGGATTTTTTCGTACATGAGCTTGTTCTCCCGTTGGATGCTTTCAGCTTAGGACTCCGCTCCGTGTTCCCCGTTGATCCAGGTCAACTTGACGGGCGCGGGTGGCGATAGCCTGCAATCATGCAGTCTTCCGCCCTAATGCTCGATGCTCACGCGGCCGCCGATCCGGCGGCCGGCGGCTGGGCCGCGCTCGACGAGCCGGCGGAGTGGGAGGGCTTCAGCCGCGCGGTCGCCGGCCGCGAGGGTCACTGGGAATCGTTCCTCGCGATCGAGGGCATGCATTGCGCAGCCTGCTCGCTCACGGTCGAAGCGGCGCTGGCGAAACTGCCCGGTGTGGACGGCGTACGCGTGAACGGCGCGAGTGCGACCGCGCGTTTGATCTGGTCGCCACAGCGCAGCCGGCCCTCCGATTGGCTGGCCGCGTTGAAGCGCGCGGGCTACGGCGCCGTTCCGGCGGGCGATCTGCTGGCCGCGGTGCCCCGGTTGCAGGCGCAACGATTGATGCTCTGGCGCTGGCTGGTGGCGGGCTTCTGCATGATGCAGGTGATGATGTACGCCGTGCCCGCGTACATGGCCGCGCCGGGCGAGATCACGCCCGACATCGAGGCGCTGTTGCGCTGGGCTTCCTGGGTGCTCACGCTGCCGGTCGTGCTGTTTTCCTGCTGGCCTTTTTTCGCGGCCGCGGCGCGCGACCTGCGCAATGGGCGCATCGGCATGGACGTGCCCGTTGCTCTGGGCATCGCCATCGCGTTCGCGGCCAGCACGGCCGCGACGTTCGATGCGGGCGGACCGCTGGGCCGCGAGGTCTGGTACGACTCGGTCACCATGTTCGTGTTCTTCCTGCTGTCGGGACGGCTGCTCGAGCAGCGGCTGCGCGACCGCACCGCCGGTTCGCTGGAAGCGTTGATGCGGCGACTGCCGCAAACCATCGAGCGGCAGCGGGATGACGGGTCGTTCGAACGGGTGCCGGTGCGGCGCCTGGCCGCCGGCGACCTGATCCGCGTCTTGCCCGGCGAGGTGTTTCCCGCCGACGGCAGTGTCACGGACGGCGAGAGCCGCGTCGACGAAGCTCTGCTGACCGGTGAATCCAAACCGCTGCTGCGGCGCCAGGGCGAAAGCGTCATCGCCGGCAGCCACAACTTGACGGGTGTAGTGCGGGTGCGGGTGGAGCGCACCGGCATTCAAACCCGCTATGCGGCCATCGTCGGCTTGATGGAACAGGCCTCGATGGACAAGCCCAGGCTGGCGCAGATCGCCGATCGCATCGCCAGCCCATTCCTGGTGGTCGTCGTTCTGGCAGCCGCGGCTGCCGCGGCCTGGTGGTGGCCCAGCGATCCGGGTCACGCGCTGGGCGTGGCCGTTGCGGTGCTGATCGTCACTTGCCCTTGCGCGCTGTCGCTGGCGACACCGGCGGCCACACTGGCGGCCGCGGGCGCACTGGCCCGTCGCGGCGTACTGGTGCGCCGCTTGCAGGCGCTGGAAGGCTGTGCCTCGATCGACACGATTTTTTTCGACAAGACCGGCACGTTGACCGAGGACCGGATGGCGCTGGTCGCAACGCGCGTGCGCTCCCGAGCCGATCCGCTCGAAGCGTTGGCGCTGGCCGCTTCGTTGGCGCGGCACTCGCTGCATCCCGCCTCGCGCGCGATCGCCGAAGCCGCCGGCACTGCCGGGTGCACCGCGACGCACGTCACCGAAGTGCCCGGCTGCGGAGTGCGCGGCACAGTGGCTGAGAATGGCCATGCGCCCCGCGAATTGCGTCTCGGCTCGGCTTCGTTCTGCGGCGCGCCCGCCCGACCGTTTGGCGCCATCGGCCTGGAGGCGCATCTGGCGGACGGGGAGGGCTGGCTGGCCAGTTTCGAATTGGACGAAGCGATGCGCAGCGACGCGCCGGCGGCGGTGAACGCGCTGCGCGTGCTGGGCCTGAAAATACAATTGCTCTCTGGCGACCGGCTGGCCACAGTCAAACGGCTGGCGTCCCGTGCCGGCATCGATTGCGCGTTTGGCGACTGCTCGCCCGAAGACAAGCTGGACCGTGTTCGGATAGCGCAGCAGGGCGGGCAACGCGTGGCCATGGCCGGTGATGGCGTGAACGACGCGCCGGTGCTGGCGCGCGCCGACATATCCATCGCGATGGGGCAGGCGGTGCCGCTGGCGCAGGCCAAGTCCGACTTCGTCGTGCTGGGCGGCCAATTGGCGGCCGTGGCTGCGCTGATGCAGCACGCGCGCCGCACCCGCGCCATCGTGCGGCAGAATCTCGCGTGGGCTGCCGTGTACAACGCGGTATCGGTACCGCTGGCCGTATTCGGCGTCATGCCGCCCTGGCTGGCGGGGCTCGGCATGGCCGCCAGTTCGCTGCTGGTGGTCGCCAATTCGGCGCGCCTTGCCGTTTCTCCCGCTGCTGGCCAACAGGAAAGCTAATGGACATCCTCTTCATACTGATACCGCTGTCGGTCGGGCTTGCGCTCATCATCCTCGGTGCGCTCGGCTGGGCCGTGTGGCGCGGCCAGTTCGAGGGCGTCGATGCCGAGGCGGAGCGCATTCTCAGATCGGATTGATTTACGTCAAGCTTTCGTAAGCCCGCGCGGAGAAACTGTCAGGGTTTCCACTAAGGACTCCCATGAACGACACTCCAGCCGAAACAGGGCTCTATAACGACACGGTCGTGCGCCAGTTTTCACTGATGGCCGTGGTCTGGGGCGTGGTCGGCATGCTGGTGGGCGTAGTCATCGCCGCCCAGCTCGCCTGGCCTGAACTCAACTTCGGCATCCCTTGGCTCAGTTACGGGCGGCTGCGACCGCTGCACACCAACGCCGTGATCTTCGCCTTCGGCGGCTGCGCCCTGTTCGCCACCAGCTATTACGTGGCCCAGCGCACCTGTCACGTGCGCCTGTTCGCCGGCAAGCTCGCGTCCTTCACGTTCTGGGGCTGGCAGGCGGTTATCGTCGCCGCCGCGATCAGCCTGCCGCTGGGTTACACCACCGGCAAGGAATACGCCGAGCTGGAATGGCCGATCGACATCCTGATCACGCTGGTGTGGGTGGCCTATGCGGTGGTCTTCTTCGGCACCATCGGCACGCGCAAGGTGCGCCACATCTACGTGGCCAACTGGTTCTACGGCGCCTTCATCCTTGCGGTGGCGCTGCTGCACGTGGTCAACAGCGCCGAAGTACCGGCCGGCTGGATGAAGTCGTACTCGGCCTACGCCGGCGTGCAGGACGCGATGGTGCAGTGGTGGTACGGCCATAACGCGGTCGGCTTCTTCCTCACCGCTGGCTTCCTGGGAATGATGTATTACTTCATCCCGAAGCAGGCCGAGCGGCCGGTCTACAGCTATCGCCTGTCGATCGTGCACTTCTGGGCGCTGATCTTCACCTACATGTGGGCCGGCCCGCACCACCTGCACTACACCGCGCTGCCGGACTGGACCCAGTCGGTCGGCATGGTGTTCTCGCTGATCCTGCTGGCTCCGAGCTGGGGCGGAATGATCAACGGCGTCATGACGTTGTCGGGCGCGTGGCACAAATTGCGCGACGACCCGGTGCTTCGCTTCCTGATCGTGTCGCTGTCGTTCTACGGCATGAGCACGTTCGAAGGCCCGATGATGTCGATCAAGACGGTGAACTCGCTGTCGCACTACACCGACTGGACCATCGGCCACGTGCACTCCGGCGCGCTCGGCTGGGTCGGCCTGATCTCGATGGGATCGCTCTACTACCTGATCCCGCGCCTGTTCGGTCAGAAGAAGATGTATTCCGTGCCGGCCATCGAGCTGCATTTCTGGATCGCCACCATCGGCATCGTGCTGTACATCGCGGCGATGTGGATCGCCGGCGTGATGCAGGGCCTGATGTGGCGCGGCATCAATGCCGACGGCACGCTGACCTACACCTTCGTGGAATCGGTCAAGGCGACTTATCCCTTCTACGTGATCC
>DATNCB010000653.1:0-5290 GCA_035571715.1 Ramlibacter sp. | reverse complement strand
GGAGAAGACGCTGACCTTGGAAAACGCCGCTCTCCCGGATCTGGTCAATCGGCTGGCGCAGGAGCTGGCCGAAGCCCGGCGGGCGCTGGCCGCCGCCAGCCAGAAACTGGGCACGACCAGCCGCACGCTGGAGGGCCGGACGCACGAGCTGGTCGAGGCGCGCGCCGCGCTCGCCCTGCTGCTGGCCACGCTCGACTCGACGACCGACGGCATCCTGGCCATGGGCTATTTCGGGCGCGCAATGCACTACAACGCCCGCTTCATCGAGATGTGGCGCATCCCGGCGGACAAGCTCGCGACGCTGAACGAGGCGGCGCTGCTGACCATGCAGATGTCACAGGTGAAGGACCCCGAGCGTTTCCTGGCCGATGTGCAGGAGCGCAAGGCCCATCCGGACGCCGAACAGCTCACCCTGATCGCGATGGCCGACGGGCGTATCTTCGAATGTCAGGTGATGCCCCAGCGCCTGCGCGGCAAACGTGTGGGCTCGGTGATCAATTTCCGCGACGTGACCGAACACGAGCGCCTGGAACGCGTGATCTCGGCGCTGGAAGCCGAAATGCCGCGCGAAGTGGCCGAGGCCAAAGCTTCTAGCTACTGAAGAACCCATCCCACACCAGCTTGCAGCCGGTGAGGAACATGCCCGCATAAAGCAGCCGGTAGAACAGCAGCGGCCGGATCCGGTGCGCCAGCGTGACGCCGGCCACCACGCCGATCGGCGCAAACGGCAGCAAGGCCAGCGACGTGGCCATATTGCGCAAGCCCAGCAGCCCCAGCCAAGCGTAGGGAATCCACTTGCTCAGGTTCACCACGAAGAAATACGCCGCCATGGTCGCCGTGAACACCAGCGGCGGCAGCCGCATCGGGATGACGTAGGCACTGACCGGCGGGCCGCCCGCGTGCGACACGAAACTCGTGAAGCCCGAGGCGACCGTCAGCACGGCGCCCAGCCAGCGCGGCGGGTGCGGGCTGTCCGGCCGAGGCGGAAACAGCAACCGCTGCGCCAGAAAAAGCAGCGTGAACACGCCGACGATGCCGGCCACCATGCGGGCGTCGAGCAGCTTGAACGAAAGCGTACCCAGGACGGTGCCAACCAGTCCAAGCGGCACCAGGAAACGAATGAGCTTGAATTCGAAATGTTTGCGAAACGCCGCCAGCCCCATGACATCCATGAGGAACAGGATCGGCATCATGATCGCGGCCGCCTGCGGCACCGTCACGGCCATCGCCATCAACGGCACCGCGAGTGAACCGAAGCCGGCGCCGAAGCCACTCTTGCTGATGCCCATGAGCAGCACCGCCGGAACCGCGACGGCGTAAAAAAAGGATCGGCGATCAGCGGAAAATCCAGGGCGGTCAAGGCAGGCTGCGGCTCGCTGCGCGTGGAGGTTTTCTCGCCGCGAAGCCCTGTTCGGCCTCGGCCACCACCCAACGTGCGAAATCCTGGGCGTCCGGATTGCCCGCCGCATGCGCCGCCAGGGTGACGAAATAGCCGCGCCGGGACGCCGCCCGGCTGCGGAAGGGCGCGGCCAGCTTGCGCTCGCGGACCAGTTGCGCCACCAGCGGCAGACGTCCGATGACGACGCCCTGCCCGGCGCAGGCCGCGGCGACCGCCTCGGAGTATTGAGTAAAGCGCAGCGTGTTGGCCGAGCGCACCGTCTCCAGCCCCATGACCCGCAGCCAAGGCTCCCAGTCCACCGTAGGCGGCTCGCCTTGCGGCAGTCCCCCCATGAGCAAGGTGTGGTGTTCCAGGTCGGCCGGCGTCTTCAGCGGCCGGCGCGCGTCCCGCATCAGCTGGGGCGAGCACAGGGGCTGCACCTCTTCCTCGAAGAGCAGCGGCCCCTTGCCGTCGCTGATGGGTGCAAAACGGATGGCCAGATCGATCTGGCTGCGGTCCAGGTCCACCAGTTCGAGCGTCGCGGAAATTCGCACATCGACCTGCGGATGCGTGGCCGTGAAGCGGGTCAGCCGAGGAATCAGCCAGAACGAGGCGAAGCCCGGCGTGCAGGTGATGGCCACCTGGCGCATCGATGTGGCCGCTCGCACGCGCGCCGCCGCGTCGTGCAACCGCTCCAGGCTGTCGTTGACCGCCCGCTGCATGATGCGTCCGGCTTCGGTCAACGCCAGCGCCCGATGGCGCCGTTCATACAGCGCCACTCCCAGGCTCTGTTCCAGTTGCTGGATCTGGCGGCTGACTGCCGATTGGGACAGGAACAGCTCCTTGCCGGCCTCGGTAAAGCTCAGGAGGCGGGCCGCAGCTTCGAAGGTGTGCAGCAGATCCAGCCGTAGCTGGCGCGAGTGCGGCAACGCCGGGCGGGCAGCGGCCGCAACTGGTTTGGCATTCCGTGGTTGCATGGATTCCATGTGAAATCAGCGTTTGTCCATTGGAAGAGTGGCCAGTATATTCATTTGCAAGATGCATACGAAAGGGCTTGCCATGAATGCCTCGCTCCACCGCTACGAAGTCAGCCTGGCGCCGCGCGGACTGCTCGAGATTCCCGATGCCGCGGGCGTGCGGGTCAGTTGCAATGAAGGTTGCCTGTGGATCACACTGGACAATGACGCGCGCGACATCGTGCTCGAGCCCGGCCAGTTCTTTGCCGGCACGCAGCATCGCCGCGCGCTGATCTACGCGCTGCAGGCTTCCACACTGGGGCTGCGCCTGGACGTGGAAGCCGACCTGGCGGCGCAGGCGCCGCGCATCAGCTTCGCGGCGGGAGCCCTCGCTGCCTGAACAGCCGCGCCGTGGGCGCGGTTCCTCCGCCTTGGCAAAATAGCGAAACACCGGTCAACTGAAGGCGCGATTCTGCGCTGCTCAAGCGCAACCGGCTCATCGCTGAAAGGAGTCGGCAGGTATGGCGCAGCACATCGGGATCGTCGCCTGCTCCGCCGAGGGCGCGGCGCTTTGCTACCGCACCATTTGCGTCGAAGGCCCGCAGCTGCTCGGGCCTCATGCGCATCCCGAAGTCTCGATGCACACGCCTTCGTTCGCCGAGTACACGCAATGCATCTATCGCGAGGACTGGCAGGGCGTTGGTGAGCTCATGCTTATATCGGCCCGGAAGCTCGCGATGATCGGAGCCGACTTCCTGATCTGCCCGGACAACACCATCCATCAGGCATTCGCCTACGTGCAGCCGCGCTCGCCCCTGCCGTGGCTGCACATCGCCGAGGTGGTGGCCGAAGAGGCGGAGCGGCGTAACTATCGCCGCCTGGCGCTGACAGGAACGCGTTGGCTGGTGGACAGCGAGGTGTATCCGCAACAGCTCGCGGCGCGTGACTTGACCTATGCCCGCCCCGCCCCGGCCGAGCGGGACGAGATCAACCGCATCATCATGGATGAGCTCACATGCGGTGTATTCAAGCCTGAGGCGGTGGCATATTTCCAGCGGGTCATCACCCGCATGAAGAACGAGGACTGCGATGCCGTGGTACTCGGTTGCACCGAAATCCCGCTCATCATGAGCGACTCGAATTCCCCACTGCCAACGCTGGATTCGACGCGCTTATTGGCGCGGGCTGCGCTGCGCCGCGCAGTGCAGGACGCAACTGCGCGGGCCTGAGCGAACGGCGCAGCCGCGCCCCTCAGACTCTTTCGAGGATCACGGCAATACCCTGTCCCACCCCGATGCACATCGTGCACAGGGCATAGCGGCCGCCGCTCCTATGCAGCTGGTTGACCGCGGTGGTCGCCAGCCGGGCGCCGGACGCGCCCAGCGGGTGGCCCAGGGCAATGGCGCCGCCGTTCGGATTGACGCGCGGATCGTCGTCTTGCAGGCCGAGCAGGCGCAGCACCGCCAGCCCTTGCGCAGCGAAAGCTTCATTGAGCTCGATGACGTCGATCTGCTCCAGCTTCACGCCGGTGAGGGCCAGCACTTTCTGCGTCGCCGGCGCGGGTCCGATGCCCATCACTCGCGGCGCCACGCCGGCAGTCGCCATGCCTACCACCCGTGCCTTGGGCGTAAGGCCGTGTTTGGCTGCGCTCGCCTCATCGGCCAGCAACAACGCGCAGGCGCCATCGTTGACGCCGCTGGCATTGCCGGCGGTAATCGTGCCGTCGGGCCGCACGATGGGCTTGAGTTTTGCCAGCGCGTCCATGCTGGTTTCGCGCGGATGCTCATCCTTATCGACGATGATGGGTTCGCCCTTTTTCTGGGCGATCGCTACCGGCGTGATCTCGCCGGCGAAGAATCCCGACTGCTGCCCGGCCACCGCCTTCAGTTGCGAGGCCAGTGCCATGCGATCCTGGGCACCGCGGTCGATCTTGTGCTCCGCGGCGACGTTTTCGGCGGTCTCGGGCATGGAATCGATGCCGTACTTTTCTTTCATCAGCTTGTTGACGAAGCGCCAGCCGATGGTGGTGTCGTAGACGGTGTTGGTGCGGCTGAAGGCGCTTTCGGCCTTGGGCATGACGAAGGGCGCGCGGCTCATGCTTTCGACGCCGCCGGCGATCATGAGCGTCGCCTCGCCGGCCTTGATCGCGCGCGCGGCCGTCCCCACCGCATCGAGGCCCGATCCGCAGAGCCGGTTGATGGTGGCGCCTGGCAGCTCGAGCGGCAGGCCCGCGAGCAGGCTTGCCATGTGGGCGACATTGCGGTTGTCTTCGCCGGCCTGATTGGCGCAGCCGAAAATGAGGTCCGTCACGGCCTGCCAGTCCACGCCCGGGTTGCGCGCCATCAATGCCTTGAGCGGAATCGCGGCCAGGTCGTCGGTGCGGATCGAGGACAGTGCGCCGCCGTAGCGGCCGAAGGGCGTGCGGATGGCGTCGCAGATGAACGCTTGTTTGGTCATTGTGTACTCCTGGTAACCTTCACTTGATACGGCGATCTTGAGATCAGGAACCGATTCTAAAGAGGCTCGAACGCCCGCCTCGCGGCGAGTCGCCTGTCATGCCGCTACCCCTCATGCTACGCTGGCCACATGTTCAATCCCTCGCAAGCCGACGTGCGACGTTTCTTTTGCGCTGTTCGCGCGAAGACGCGCGACGGCCAGTTGCTGGATGCGCTGGAAACGCTCGCCGGCCAATGGCTGCAGGAGCATCCGGAATACGACGCGGAACTTGCGGACGTGGAAGCTGCCCTGGCGCGAAACTACGATGCGCAGGGCGGCCGAACCAACCCGTTCCTGCACCTGTCCATGCACTTGTCGATCAGCGAACAGTGCTCGATCGACCAGCCGCGCGGCATCCGCCAGGCGGTCGAGCTGCTGGCGGCGCGGCGCAACTCGTTGCACGACGCGCACCACGAAGCGATGGAGTGCCTGGGCCGAATGCTGTGGGAAAGCCAGCGCT
>DATNCB010000652.1:0-2342 GCA_035571715.1 Ramlibacter sp. | reverse complement strand
CGAGCTGCTCGACGCGATCGCGAGGGACCTACGGGCCGACCTGCCGGACGGTGAACATGCGACGCGATGACTACTCCCTGAGCCGGGCTGCGGTCAACTTCCTGGAGGTGGATCGCGAGCTGGCCCGCCTCGCGCAGCTTTGCCGCCTGAGCCTGCTGGCGCCCGGCGTGGCCGAACGCGTGCTGCGCCGCGATGCCTCGGTCTGCGGCACGACCAACGCGCTCGCCTTCGCCAAGCTGCAGGGGCTGCTCGCGCTCCATTTCGTGCTGCAGGCGAAGCTCGCCGCCGCCTGGCAGCCCGCGTGATCCCACCGAACGCCGACCGAACGGCGACGCTTCATTGACGACTTTTCACGAGCCGGCGCCTACGCTCCCATCCTACCGAGTCCACATCTCACTTGCACCCATGCCGCAACCTTCATCACTCCTCACTGCAACCCTCGCGGCCTCGATCGCGCTGGGGCTGGCGGGCTGCGCCACGCAAGCCGTCCACTCTTCCGTCGAGATTCCCGCGCAATTCGCAGCCGCGCCCGCCGACCAGGACGAGCCGGAGCTCGCCTGGTGGGACGGCTTCGGCGACCCGGTGCTGTCGCGCCTGGTGCGCCGCGCTGCCTACGGAAACCGCGACGTCAAGATGGCCCTCGAACGCGTGCGTGCCGCGCGCGCGGGCGAGACCGTCAGCCGCTCGGCGCTGCTGCCCAACGTGGGCGTGTCCGCGCTGAGCCAGTACAGCGACACCGGCCGCGACGCCGCTTACAAGGAGCGGTCGCCCGACGTCCGCCGGAGCGGCGTCGGCCTGGATGTCTCCTGGGAAGTCGACCTCACCGGCCGGCTGCGCGCCGGCGCTTCCGCCGCGGCCGCCGAGGCGCTGGCGGCGCAATACGGCGCGAGCGGCGTGCGGCTGCTCGTGGTGAGCGACGTCACCACGAACTACTTCACGCTGGTGGGCGCGCAGCGTCAGCTCGAGACCGTGCGCGCGATAGCCGCCGCCCACAACGAGACGCTGCGTCTGGTGCAGGCGCGCGAGCGCACGGGCCTGGCGACGCCGTTCGACGTGGACCGCGCGCGGACGGCGGCGCTGCAGGCGGACGCGGCGATCCCGCCGCTCGAAACCCTGGCGGCCGTCTCGCGCCATCGCATCGCGGTGCTCATCGGCGACCAGGCGTCGAACGCGGCGAGCATCGTGCCGCTGCAGGGCGACATTACCGTGCCGCCGGCGCGCGCCGGCCAGCCGGCAGCGCTGCTGGAACGCCGGCCCGACCTGCTCGCGCTCAAGTCGCAGCTGGAAGCGTCGAATTTCCGCCGCCAGCAGGCCGCCGCCGAATGGTTTCCGCGCCTGTTCCTGGGCGCCATGTTTGGCCGCGACACTTTGGAAACGAACAAGATCGACATCGGCGCTTCGCGCTTCACGAACGCATCCGCGCTGCTGGCGATGCCGCTGTTCAATGCCGGCCGCACCAAGGCGATCAACGAGATCGCCGAAGCGAACCAGCGCGAGGCGCTCGCGCGCTACGAGGACGGCATCGTCCGCGCCCTGGAGGACGTCGAGAACTCGCTGGTAGCGCTGAAGGACGAACGCGAACGCGCCGACACGTTGAAGATGGCCGCGACGTCCGCCGACGCGGCGCTTGGCCGCGCTCAGTCCCTCTACGACCGCGGCCAGACCGACCTGCTGCCGCTGCTCGACGCGCACCGCACGCGCCTGGCGGTGCTCATGGGCGCGAACGACAGCCAGACCCAGCTGCAACTGGCCAGCGTGCGCCTGTTCAAGGCGCTGGGCGGCGGCTGGCAAGAGTTCGAACCCGTTGCCCCAACCCATTGATTGCCGACAAGGAGATGAACTTGAAGACCCCTTACACCACGGCCTTGTTGGCCATTCCGATGGCCGCGATGCTGGCCGCCTGCGGCGCGAAAGCGCCGTCCCCCGAGCTGCTGCGGACTGTGCGCACCGTCGAAGTCCGCTACGACGGCGTGCGCGAGACGAACCGCTATGCCGGCGTCGTGCGCGCCCGCCACGAAGTCGACGAAGCGTTCCGTGTCGGCGGCAAGATCGCGCAGCGCAAGGTCGACGTCGGCCAGGTCGTGCATGAAGGCGACGTGCTCGCGATCATCGACGACACCGACTACAAGCTCGCCGTCGACGCCGCCCAGCAAGGGCAATCGGCCGCCGCTTCGCAAGCGCGCCAGGCCGAGTCCGACCGGAAGCGCCTGGAGGCGCTCAAGGCCGACGGCTCGGTCAGCGTGTCCGACGACGAGCGCGCCCGCACGGCGGCGCACACCGCGGCCGCCAATGCCGAGGCCGAAGCGAAGAAGCTCGACCTCGCGCACAACCGGCTCAGGTAC
>DATNCB010000651.1:0-1777 GCA_035571715.1 Ramlibacter sp. | reverse complement strand
TCGGACGCGGCGCCGCTGCGCGATGGCGAACTCGTGCTGATCGACGCCGGCTGCGAACTCGACAGCTACGCCAGCGACATCACGCGGACCTTCCCCGCCAACGGCAAGTTCAGCGGCCCGCAGCGCGCGCTCTACGAACTGGTGATGGCCTCGCAGGAGGCCGCGATTGCCGCGACGCGAGCCGGCGCGCGCTTCACCGATCCGCACGATGCGACGGTGAAGGTGCTGGCGCAAGGCATGCTGGACGTCGGCCTGCTGGACAAGAACAAGGTAGGCGGCGTCGACGACGTGATCGAAAAGCGCGCCTACTTCCAGTTCTACATGCATCGCACCGGCCACTGGCTGGGTATGGACGTGCACGATTGCGGCAGCTACGTCGAGCCATCGCAGGTGGGCGAAGTCAGCGAGCGCAAAGACCCGCTCTCGGGCGAAGTGATCAAGAACCGGCCCACCCGCATCCTCAGGCCCGGCATGGTGCTCACGGTGGAACCGGGCATTTACGTGCGGCCGGCCGAAGGCGTGCCCGAGCAGTTCAACAACATCGGCATTCGCATCGAGGACGATGCGATCGTGACCGAAGCGGGCTGCGAGCTGATCTCGCGCGGGGTGCCGGTCAAGCCCGGCGAGATCGAAGCGCTGATGCGCGCCTGATGCGCACATGCTGGTCAGCAAGCGGCCGGCGGACGGCGTTCTCGAGCTGCGCCTGAATCGGCCGCAGCGGCTGAACGCGCTGACTCTGGCCTTGACGCAGCACCTGCTGGCCGCCGTGCGGCAGGCCAACGGTGATGACACCGTTCGCGTGCTGCTGCTCACCGGCGAAGGCATCGCGTTCTGCGCCGGCAAGGATCGCGATGATCCGGCGACACCGGAGTTCGTCCAGGCTTTGCAGCAACTGGCAATGGCGTTGATGGAAAGCCCCAAGCCCGCAGTGGCGGCCGTGCAAGGCTGGGCCGTCGGCGCCGGCCTCGAACTGCTGCTCAATTGCGACATCGTCATTGCGGCGCAAAGCGCGCGCTTTATGCTGCCCGAGGTGAATGCCGGCCTGTTCGGCACCGGCGGCGTGCTGGCCCTGTTGCCGCGCAAGATCGGCTTGGCCAAAGCCAAGGGCGTGCTGATGCTGGGGCACGAATTCAGCGCGCGCGAAGCCGAGCAGTGGGGCTTGATCTGGTCGGTCGTGGGAGAAGGCCAGCTGGCCCAAGGCGCGCTGGCTATCGCGCGCCAACTCGCGGCATGCGATTCCACCATCCTGGGCCACATCAAGTCGTCGCTGCACTTCGAGGCGGTCGGCGACCTGGGCGCAGTGCTGGAGCGCGAGGCCCAGGTCCACGCCCGGCTGGACGGCGGCAGTTGACGGTCACGAACGCCGTCTTGCACCCCTCCCGTCACGTCCAGGAAGCCGTCCACTGCTGGTAGACGGCCAGGTCCGTTGGAACGGCGCCGCGCACTTCGCAGATGTGACCGGCAAATTCCGTGGCGCGGGCCAGTGCTAGCGCGACATTCCAGCCGCGCAACAAGCCGGCCAGCATGACAGCCGAGAAAGCATCGCCGGCGCCAACCGTGTCGACCAGCCGCACGTCGCGCCCGCCGCCGTCGCACGCGGTGCACTCGCCCGCGCTATCGAAGGCCAGCGCGCCGCCGGCGCCGCGCGTGACCAGCAGCATCTTCAACCGTAGATGCCGCAGCACGAAATTGGCTCGACTCTCGACGTCGCCGTGTCCGCCCTGCAGGCCGAGCCAGCCGCCGAGCATGGTCAGCTCTTCTTCGTTGACCTTGAGCA
>DATNCB010000650.1:0-8148 GCA_035571715.1 Ramlibacter sp. | reverse complement strand
AGCAATTGCGGCGCGGCGGTCCAGCCCCAGGAGCCGCCCTTGAACAGGCCGGACAGTTCGGTGCTCGCGGTGCCGACGCCGGCGGTGAGCGTGATGCGCGGAAAGAAAGCGGCACGGGCGGCGCCGATGTTGGCGTTGGCGGCCACGAGCTGCTGCTCCGCCTGACGCACATCGGGCCGGCGCACCAGCACATCCGAGGGCGTGCCCGCGGGCAGGTCCGGCAATGTCACCGACGCAGTAGCGGGCGTTACCTGGAAATCCGGCGGCACCGGCTGACCCAGCAGCAATGCCAGTGCGTTCAGGTCGAGCGCGCGCTGCCGCAGAAATTGCGAGAGCGTTACGCGGGCTGTTTCGGTCAGCGACTGGGCCTGCCGGAAATCCAGCTCGGAGGCCGCGCCGTTGTCGAAGCGCAGTTTGGTCAGGCGCTGCGACTCTTCGCGCGTGGCCAGCGTCTGGCGCGTCAGCTCGATCAGTTCCTCGTCGGCGACGAGCGCCAGCCAGTTGTTCGCGATCGACGCGATCAGGCTGGTCTGCACCGCCTTGCGGCCTTCCTCGGTCGCGAGGAACTGGGCCAGGGCCGCTTCGCTCAGGCTCGCGACACGCCCGAACAGATCGATCTCCCAGGAGGTCAGCGCGAGGCCGACGCTGTAGACCGTGGAGGTGGAGGCGCCGCTGCTGGCGCCGCCGCTGGCGCTGGGCCCGCGCGATCCGCTCACCACGCCGGAGATATTCGGAAACTGGTCGGCGCGGCGGATGTCGTACTGCGCGCGCGCCTGCTCGATGTTCAGCACCGCCACGCGCAGGTCGCGGTTGTTGGCAAGCGCCGTTGTGATCAGTTGCGCGAGACGCGCATCACCGAAGAAATTTTGCCAGCGCAGCTCGGTGGCGGGCGTGCCCGTCGATGCGGCCGGGTACGGCCAGTCGGCGGGCACCGGCGCGGGCGGCCGCTCGTAGGTGGGCATCATGGAGCACGCTGCCAGCGACGCCGCGGCCGCCAGCAAGGCCGTGCGCACGATCGTCTTCACGCCCGGTCCCCCGCCTGGGCACCGGCCGGAACTTCCTTGGCTTCCTCGTGCGCGTACATGCGGCGCTGCCGTTCGCTGCCCTTAAAGAAGCGGCGCACGACGACGAAAAATACCGGCACCATCAACACGGCCAGGCTGGTCGCCGTGATCATGCCGCCCATCACGCCGGTGCCGATCGCGCGCTGGCTGGCCGAGCCGGCGCCGGTGGCCACCGCCAGCGGCAGCACACCCAGGATGAAGGCCATCGAGGTCATGATGATCGGGCGGAAGCGCAGGTGGCAGGCCGCCAACGCCGCTTCGACCAGGCTCTTGCCCTGCGCATGCAGTTCTTTCGCGTACTCGATGATCAGCACGGCGTTCTTGGCCGACAGGCCCATGATCGTGATCAGCCCCACCTTGAAGTACACGTCGTTGGGAAAGCCCCGCAGGCTGGCGCCCAGCAGCGCCCCGATGATGCCCAGAGGCACCACCAGGATGACCGACATCGGGATCGACCAGCTTTCGTATAGCGCGGCCAGGCTCAGGAACACCGCCAGCAGCGAGAAGCCCAGCAGGATCGTGGCCTGCGCGCCGGACAATTTTTCCTCGCGCGACACGCCGGTCCACTCATAGGCGAAACCCGGCGGCAGCTGCGACGCCAGCCGCTCCATTTCGTCCATGGCTTCGCCGGTGCTGCGGCCCGGCGCCGCATCGCCGGCGATCCGAATGGCCGGATAGCCGTTGTAGCGGATGGTCTGCATCGGCCCGCTGATCCAGCGGGTGGTGGAAAAGGCCGACAGCGGCACCGCCACTCCGGCGCGGTTCGGCGCCGACAGGCGCAGCAGGTCTTCCGGCTGCATGCGGCTGGGCGCATCGGCCTGCACCACCACGCGCTGCAAACGCCCGTGGTTGGGAAAATCGTTGACGTAGTTCGACCCGAGGCCAGTCGACAGCACGGCATTGATCGAGTCGAAGCTCACGCCCAGCGCGCTGGCCTTGTCGCGGTCGATGTCGACCTGCAACTGCGGCGCGTCCTCCAGGCCATCCGGACGCACGCCGGCGACGATCTTGCTCTGCGCAGCCATGCCCAGCAATTGATTGCGCGCCGCTACCAGCGCCGCGTGGCCGTTGCCGCCGCGATCCTGCAAGCGGAAATTGAAACCGGTGGCGGTCCCCAGTTCGGGAATCGCCGGCGGGCTCAGCGCGAAGATGAACGCATCGCGGACCTGCGACAGTGCACCGAAAGCGCGGCCCGCAATCGCCTGAGCGGTGTGTTCGTCACCCTTGCGATCGCTCCAGTCCTTCAGGGTCACGAAGGCCAGCCCCGCGTTCTGGCCCTGCCCCGAGAAGCTGAAGCCCAGCACGCCGACCATGCTCTGCACTTCCGGCTGCTTCAGGATGAAGCCTTCCACCTGCTCCATCACGCGCGTGGTGCGCTCGATCGTGGCGCCCGGCGGCAATTGCACGTTCACCAGCAGGTAGCCCTGGTCTTCGTTCGGCAGGAACGAAGTCGGCAGGCGCAGGAACATCAGCGCGACCGCCGCAATGATGGCGACGTAAACCACCAGGGCGCGGCCGGTGCGGCGCAGGATCCGCGCGACGAAGCCTTCGTAACCCTTGGCGGTGCGCACGAAGCCGCGGTTGAAGCGCCCGAAGAAGCCGCCCTTTTCCAGGTGCTGGCCGGCCTGCATCGGCTTGAGCAGGGTGGCACACAGCGCCGGCGTGAGCGACAGCGCCATGAAGGCCGAGATCATGATCGAGGCCACCATCACGGCGGAAAACTGCTTGTAGATATTGCCCACCGCGCCGCCGAAGAAGGCCAGCGGCACGAACACCGACACCAGCACCACCGTGATGCCGACGATCGCGCCCTGGATCTGACCCATGGCCTTCACCGTGGCTTCGTGCGGCGGCAATCCTTCCTGGCTCATGATGCGCTCGACGTTTTCCACCACCACGATCGCGTCGTCCACCACGATGCCGATCACCAGGATCATGCCGAACATGGTCAGCACGTTGATCGAGAAGCCCAGCGCCAGCAACACGGCGAAGGTTCCCAGCAGCGACACCGGCACCACGATCGCAGGAATCACGGTGTAGCGCAGGTTCTGCAGGAACAGGTACATCACCAGGAACACCAGCACGTTGGCTTCGATCAGCGTCTCCACCACCTGCCGGATCGAGATGCTGACGAAGCGCGAGCTGTCGTAGGGAATCGACCACTTGACGCCCGGCGGGAAGAATTTCGAAAGCTCCTCCATGCGTGTGCGGATCGCCTGGGCCGTGCCCAGGGCATTGCCGGTGGGCGATAGCTGCACCCCGATGCCGGTGGAGGGCCGGCCGTTCAATCGCGCCGAGACCGCATAGGTCTGCGCGCCGAGTTCAAGGCGCGCGACATCGCGCAGCCGCACCGTCGAGCCGTCGGTATTGGCGCGCAGCACGATCTCGCCGAACTGGTCCACTGAACTGAGCTGTCCGTTCACCACCACCGTGGCGGCGGTGCCCTGGCCGGTGATGTTGGGCAGGTCGCCGATCGCGCCCGCGGACACCTGGGCGTTCTGGCCGCGGATCGCCGCCGTCACCTCGGCCGCCGACAGGTTGTAGTTGACCAACTTGGCCGGATCGAGCCAGATCCGCATCGCCCGCTCGGTGCCGAACAATTGGGCCTGGCCGACCCCGGGGATGCGCTGGATTTCCGGCAGCACGGTGCGCGACGCATAGTCGCCCAGCGCCACGGGCGTGAACGCCGGGTCATCGGAAGACAGGATCGTGAACAGCAGAAAGTTCGACCGCGACTTCTCGACCCGCACGCCCTGCTGGGTGACGGCGGCGGGCAGCCGCGGGGCGGCGCGCCCCAGCCGGTTTTGCACGTCCACCTGCGCCAGGTCGGGGTTGGTGCCCGATTCGAAGGTCAGCGTGATCTGGCCCAGGCCATTGGCCTGCGCGACCGATTCCATGTAGATGAGGCCGGGCGAGCCGTTCATCTCCTGCTCGATCACGCTGAGCACGCTGTCTTCCAGCGTCTGCGCCGACGCGCCGGGATAGGTCGCGGTCACGAGGATCGAAGGCGGCGCCACCGAGGGGTATTGCGCCACCGGCAACTTGACGACGCCGACGGCGCCGAGCACCAGGATGAATAGCGCGATCACCCAAGCAAAGACCGGCCGCTCGATGAAGAACTTGGCCATACTGCGCGCCCTTCAGGATTTGGTGGGGGCCGGTGCGGAAGCGGGTGCTGCCACGGGGGCGCCGCCGGGTGACCACGGCACCGGCTTGACCGGGGCATCCGGATGCACCTTCTGGAACCCGTCGACGATCACCTGCTCGCCGGCCTTCAGGCCATCCAGGATGACCCACTGGCCCGCCTGCTCGGTGCCGACCTTGACGGTGCGCGTGCCAACTTTGCCGTCCTTGCCAACCACCATCACCGTGTCGCCCTGCGCGGAGCGGGTCACGGCCTGCTGCGGCAACAGGATCGCGTTGCCGGCCTTGGCCTGCTCCAGCCGCACCCGCACGTACAGGCCCGGCAGCAGCGCGCCAGTGGGATTGGGCACTTCGGCGCGCAAGGTGATCTGGCCGCTGGTCGGATCGACCGAGAGATCCGAGAACAGCAGGCGGCCGGGATTGGCGTGCTCGCTGCCGTCCTCGAGCACGACGTGCACCAGCGCGCCTTCCGCGCCGACGGCTCGCTTCAAGCGTCCCTGCTCGAGCGCACGCCGCAGGTTGAGCACCTCGCCGGCCGGCTGGGTGAAGTTGACGTACATGGGATTGATCTGCTGGATCATCGCCAGCGGCGTGGCTTCGCCCTGGCCGACCAGCGCCCCTTCGGTCACCAGCGCGCGGCCGATGCGGCCCGAGATCGGTGCCGTCACCGACGCGTAGCTCAGGTTGATGTGGGCGGTCTGCACGGCTGCACGGGACGCGGCTACGTCGGCTTCGGCCTGCTTTTGCGCCGCCACGGCGTTCGCGTAATCCTGCTTGCTGATGGCGTTGGCTTCCACCAGCGGCTTGTAGCGCTCGGCCAACGCCGCGGCCTGGCCCAGGTTGGCCTGAGCGCGTGCCAGCGCGGCTTGGGCACTGGCCTGCGCGGCCTGGTAAGGCGCGGGGTCGATCGCGAACAGCGGCTGGCCCGCGCGCACGTCACTGCCTTCACGGAAGAGGCGCCGCTGCACGATGCCGGCGGCGCGGGCGCGCACCTGCGCCACGCGTGAGGCCTCCAGTCGACCCGGCAACTCCGTCACCAGCCCCACGTCGCCCGGCGCGACCGTGATGACGCCCACTTCCGGCGGCGGCATGCCACCACCGCCACCGCCGCCACCACCTGGAGCCGAGGGCGCGCTGCCACTCTGTCCACAGGACGCGAGCAGGAATGCGAAGCCGGCGAGGACCGGCAGTACAAAAAGTCGAGGCAAGCGCAAAACGGCCATGAGATCAGCTTGTAGGTCTTTGATGGGAAGCCGGGCAGTCCGCTCGGAGGGGCACCGCGCGCGGTGCAGCCGGCCAGTATAGGGAATATGCCAAGAGCTTGTGGCGCGTGCGCCGATCTGCAGAGCGCCACAGCTTGCCGGCAACGCACGAGGTAAACGCGACGTAAACCAGACGCCGCAGGACGCTAGAGCATGAAACCTCGCCAATAATCGGCGGTAACAATTGGATGCGAGGGGCTCACGTGGCATTCGCGGCAAAGTACCTGATTCGAATTCTCGCGCTCTCGTTATTGTTGACCGCAGCCAGCGCCCATGCCGACGGCACCAAAGTGACGATTCCGCTGATCACCGAGGGCAAGCCGGACGCCGGCGATACCGCCGTCACCGGCTATCTCTTCCAGCCGGAAGGGCCGGGACGGTTTCCCGCGGTGATCCTGCTGCACGGCTGCGACGGCCTGGGCTGGCCCCTGCTGCGCCAGGGCATCGCGCCGCTTTTGAGGAACTACGCGCAGCGTTTCGTTCGCCTCGGCTACGTTGCGCTTGTACTCGACAGCTTCGAAACGCGTTCGATCCGCAACGCCTGCAATCGCCCGCTGACGGTCTCTCCCGCGCGGCGCGCCTGGGATGCTTTCAGCGCTGCGCGCTATCTCGCCGGCACTGGCCGGGTCGATCCGGACCGGCTGATCCTCGAGGGGCATTCCCACGGTGCGGTGGCCGTGCTGGTTGCGACGGAGCAGGGCCGCTGGCATCTGCCCGAGCATTTCGCTGCCGGCATCGCGTGGTATCCGGGCTGCGGCTGGACCCAGGCCGGGCTGGCCGCTCCCGTGCTGATCCTGATCGGCGATGCGGACGACTGGACCAAAGCCGACGTCTGCCGCCGTTTCGCCGAGCGCATCGCGGCCGCGGGCCAGGGCGCGGATCTCGTGCTCAAGGTCTATCCGGACGCGACCCACGCGTTCGACGCACCGGGTGAACCTCGCGTCTACGCCGGCCATCCCATCAAGCCCGACCCGGTGTTGGCCGAGCAAGCATGGACGCAGGTCGTCGAGTTCCTGGGCCAGCGCATCGGGCGGTAGCGAGCGCGCGTCCCGGTCCGCCAGGGCCCAAGCTTCACAATAAGTGTCAGATGTCCGGTTCGTCCGAGCTAGCCATGAGGTTCTTTTCCAGCCGCACAGCGTCCACCACGCCGTGGTAATAGCCGATGATCGAGCCCGTCTGCTGGTAACCCTGCTCGCGATAGAACGCCAGGGCAATCGCGTTGTCGGACCTCGCTTCGAGCTGGATGCGCTCGATGCCGGCGACCACCGCGGACTTCTCCAGCCATGCGAGCAGCAGCGTCGCGAGGCCGCGCCTACGGTGGATCAGCTCGATGCCCAGCAGCGACAAATGCGCCCTTTGGTCGCCGTACTGCATGATTCCGAAGCCAAGGAGGTGGTCCTCTTGCTGGACCACTGCAACGTTGGTCGAGCGGTCATGAATGGCCTTGAGCACGCGCTCGCGCGTCCAGCTCCAACCGAGGCCATGTTCGATGTACTCGCGCGACATCTCGGCGATGCCGCGGGCATCGGTGGGAAGGGCCAGGCGTACGCTCGGGATGAGGATCATGGCTGAGTTCGGGGAGGAGCAATCTCAGCATACGCCGGGCTGTAACGCCGCGCACGGAGTGGCCATAATCGCCCCATGAGACTCCTTCACACCATGCTCCGAGTGGGCGACCTGCAGCGGTCGATCGACTTCTACACCCGCGTGCTCAACATGAAGCTGCTGCGCACGACCGAGCGGCCCGAGCAGAAGTACTCGCTGGCGTTCGTCGGCTATGGCACCAATCCCGAGCATGCCGAAATCGAACTCACCTACAACCACGGCGTCGATCACTACGACCTGGGTACGGCCTTCGGTCATATCGCGCTCGGCGTGCCCGACGTGTACGGGGCGTGCGAGAAGATCCGTGCCGGCGGCGGCAATGTCACCCGCGAGCCCGGCCCGGTCAAAGGCGGCACGACCGTGATCGCCTTCGTCACCGATCCCGACGGCTACAAGATCGAGCTGATCGAGCGCGACGCTTAGGCGGCGTAAAGCCCTACCCGGAGCCGCAAAGACAGGCCTGCATGTGGGCAGGGCCGGCGGCCCGGGTGTCCGTTCTCCGGCGCACGCTCGCGGGCGAACATCGCAGCGCTCAAATTTGGCTGGCATCGACACCGTGGTTGGCTCAACAACTCTGTAGCAACCGCGAATGGGCCTGCGCCCGGACACCCGAACCACCGACCCTACGAGGCGCTGTCTCGCTCACAGGGAAGTTCTTCTCCACGGGCCCGCTCATTCGTTTAGGCGGGTGGTGCGTACTTGCGGGCGCAGGCCCATTCGCGGTTGCTACAGGGTGAGCGTGCCAACAACCACATTGACGCCTGGTTCCTGGCCAACCCGGGCAGACGCCCGCGAGCGTGCGCCGGAGAACGCAAGTTCCACCGGCCGCCGTCGCGAGGTGGCCGCCTGAACCGGCACGACCGCGACTATTCCCCTTCGTACCGCTGCCCGTCCGCCAGCAGTTCCGGCGTTCCTATCAATCGGTTCAGGCCGTCGAAGTCGAGCATGCGGTCCTGCCATGGCTTCGTGCTGCCGTGCGCTCGCAGGTCCGCGTAATAGCCTTGCAACGTGTGGGCGACGGCGCGCGCCGTGCCGCCCGGGAAAATCACGATGCGAAAGCCGCGCTTGCCCAG
>DATNCB010000649.1:0-4311 GCA_035571715.1 Ramlibacter sp. | reverse complement strand
ACGGACTGCGGTCCGTCGATCACGTCGGCCTCGACTTCCTCGCCGCGATGCGCCGGCAGGCAGTGCATGAACAGTGCGCCGGGCTTGGCGGCGCGCATCATGTCGGTGTCGACGCACCAGTCGGTGAAGACCTTCATGCGCGCGTCGTTCTCGGCCTCCTGACCCATGCTGGTCCACACATCGGTTGTGACGAGGTCCGCACCGCTGCAGGCCTCCATCGGGTTCTTGAAGACGCGGTAGCTGTCGTTGCTGCGGAGGCCTGCGACGGTCTGGTCGACTTCATAGCCGTGCGGCGTGCTCACATGCACCTTGAAGCCCAGCAGCTCGGCCGCCTGCAGCCAGGTGTTGGCCATGTTGTTGCCGTCTCCCACCCACGCCACGGTCTTGCCTTTTAGAAATGCCGGATCGGGCATTCCCTGCCCATTGGTGCCGCGGTGCTCGAGCAAGGTAAAGATGTCGGCCAGGATCTGGCAGGGATGGAACTCGTTGGTCAGGCCATTGATGACCGGCACACGCGAATGCGCGGCGAAACGCTCGATCTTGTCCTGCCCGTAGGTGCGGATCATCACCAGGTCCACCATGCGGCTGATCACCCGCGCGGTGTCCTCGATCGGCTCGGCCCGGCCCAGCTGCGTGTCGGCGGTGGTCAAGTGCACGACGCTGCCGCCCATCTGGTACATGCCGGCTTCGAAGCTCACGCGCGTGCGCGTCGACGCCTTCTCGAAAATCATCGCCAGCGTGCGGTCGGCCAGCGGGTGGTACTTCTCGTAGGCCTTGAATTTCTTCTTGATGATGGCCGCGCGCTGGAACAGCCAGGCATAGTCCTCGGCCGACAAATCGCTGAACTGGAGGTAGTGCTGGAGGAACATGATTTCGGCCCCGTTACGACGCGAGGAAGTCCTTCACCAGCGGCACCAGCAGCGCGATGATTTCGTCGGCTTCGGCCTGGCTCAGGATCAGCGGGGGCAGCAGGCGAATCACGTTGTCGGCGGTCACGCTGATCAGCAAACCGGCCTCGGCCGCGCGCGTCGTGAGCACGGCGCAGTTCTGGGCCAGCTCGAGGCCGATCATCAGCCCCTGGCCGCGGATCTCGATCACTCCCGGCAGCCCGCCAAGTTCGCGCACCAACGCGCCCTTCAGGTGCGCGCCTACGTTGGACGCGTTCTCCAGCAGGCCGTCTTCCTGCATGATGCGGATCGTCTCGACACCGGCGCGCATCGCCAGCGGATTGCCCCCGAAGGTGGTGCCGTGGTTGCCCGGCTGGAAGATGTTCGCCGCCTTCGGCCCGGCAACGACGGCGCCCACGGGCACACCCGAACCCAGGCCCTTGGCCAGCGGCATCACGTCGGGCTTGATACCGGCCCATTGGTGGGCGAACCATTTGCCGGTGCGGCCCATACCGCACTGGACCTCGTCGATCATCAATAGCCAATCGCGCTCGTCGCACAGCCGGCGCACCTGCTGCAGGTAGTCGATGCGCATCGGATTGACGCCGCCTTCGCCCTGGATGGTTTCGAGGAAAACGGCGACCACATTCCGGTTGCCCTCGGTGGCCGCCTTCAGCGCCGGCATGTCGTTCAGCGGCACGCGGATGAAACCCTCGACCAGCGGGCCAAAGCCCTGCTGCACTTTCTCGTTCCCGGTGGCCGACAGGGTGGCGATGCTGCGTCCGTGGAACGCGTTTTCGTAAACCACGATCTCGGGCCGGTCGATGCCCTTGTCGTGGCCGTACTTGCGGGCCAGCTTGATCGCCGCCTCGTTGGCTTCCAGGCCGGTGGAACAAAAGAACGCGTTCGTGAGCCCCGACAGCTCAGCCAGCGTGGCCGCCAGCCGTTCCTGCTTGGGCACGTGGTAATAGTTGCAGCTATGGATGATCTTGCTGATCTGGTCCTGCAGGGCGGGAACCAACTTTGGGTGGTTGTGACCGAGCGTGTTCACGGCAATACCCGCCAGCGCGTCGAGGTATTCCTTTCCGTTGACGTCCCACACGCGCACACCCTGGCCGTGCGACAGCGCGATCGGCAGCCGGCCGTAGGTGTTCATGGTGTGGGGCGAAGCTGCCTCGATCAAAGCCATTGCCATCTCCAAGAATGAAATCGGCTCAACGAATTGAGCCGCTGAGGTCCGATTTTAGGCACAGAGATAGCACTGGGTGCTTGCCATTTGCGCATCACAGCGATGCGCCGGCCAACAAAAAAGCCGTCTTGCGACGGCTTTTTTGCTTTTGCTGGCAGCGCACCCGTTTCAAACGGCGCGTCGATGACGCGGGCTGTTTGCCTGAAAGGTCAGGCGGCCGTGGCCAGGGTCTTGACCTTGGCCGCAAGGCGGCTCTTGTCGCGAGCGGCCTTGTTCTTGTGGAAGATCTGCTTGTCGGCCACGATGTCGACGATGCTCTGGGCTTTGGCGAACGCTTCGGTCGCCTTGGCCTTGTCACCGGAAGCAACGGCTTTCTCGACGTTCTTCACAGCAGTGCGGTATTTGGAGCGCAGGGACGTGTTGGCCGCGTTGAGCTTGACGTCCTGGCGTGCGCGTTTACGGCCCGACGCGAGGCGCGGGTTCTTTTTCTTGGGTTTGGCTGATGCCATGGTGAGGGTTCCTTGTGTCTGAGGATGATGCCAGCAAAGCCAACCATTATATCGTGGGTGGCTCTGGCGAGCCAGGCGCGGCACTATAAACTCGACTGCCTCAATGACCCTGCTCAGATCCGCTTCCACCGTTTCGCTGCTAACCCTGGCGTCGCGTGTCACCGGCCTCGTGCGCGACCTGCTGATGGCAGCTATTTTCGGCGCGACGTCACTGACCGATGCTTTCAACGTGGCGTTTCGCATTCCCAACCTGTTTCGGCGCCTGTTCGGCGAGGGCGCGTTCAGCCAGGCTTTCGTGCCGGCGCTGGCGCATTCCAAGGAAAGGGACGGGGATGCGGCGACCCATCGACTGGTCGACAGCGTCGCCACCGTGCTGGCCTGGGCGCTGCTCGTGACCTGCGCGCTGGGCGTGATCGCAGCGCCGATCCTGGTCTGGGCACTGGCCAGCGGCTTCCAGCAGAACCCGCACAGTTTCGAGGCCGCCGTGCTGATGACGCGCTGGATGTTCCCGTACATCGGCTTCATGTCGCTGGTGGCGCTGTCGGCCGGTGTGCTCAACACCTGGAAGCGCTTTGCCGTGCCCGCTTCGACACCGGTGCTGCTGAACCTGTCGATGATTGGCGCGGCGTGGCTGGGTGCGCCGTGGTTTGCCTCGCTCGGGATCGAGCCGATCTATGCGATGGCGGCAGGCGTGATGCTGGGGGGCCTGTTGCAGTTGGGCGTGCAAATACCCGCCTTGCATCGGCTGGGCCTCTTGCCACATGTGGGCCTGCGCTGGTCGGCCTTGCGCGCGGCCTGGGCGGATCCCGGCGCGCGCGCGGTGGCACGCATGATGCTGCCGGCGCTGCTGGGCGTGGGCGTCGCGCAGATTTCCATCCTCATCAATACCCAGATCGCGTCTTGGCTTACGCCCGGCAGCGTGACATGGCTAGGCTATGCGGACCGGCTGATGGAATTTCCCACTGCCATGCTGGGCGTCGCTTTGGGCGTGGTGCTGATGCCGCAACTGGCCAGCGCCCGCGCCAGCAACGATCCCGAACGCTATTCCGCCATGCTCGACTGGGGCTTGCGGCTGGTGATCATGCTGGCGGTGCCCTGCTCGGTGGCGTTGCTGGTATTTGCCAAGCCGCTGGTCGCCACGCTGTTCCACTATGGCGCGTTCAAGGACAGCGATGTGTCGCAGGTCGCGCTGGCGCTGGCCGGCTACGGCGCGGGGCTGGTGGGCCTGGTGGCCATCAAGGTTCTGGCGCCGGGTTTCTACGCGAGCCAGGACATGCGAACGCCGGTTCGCATCGCGATCATGGTGCTGGTGATCACGCAATTGCTGAATATCGCGCTGGTGCCACTTCTCAAGCACGCCGGACTCGCGCTGTCGATCGGGCTGGGTGCGTTGATCAATGCGGCGAGCCTGCTCGTCGGCCTGATCAAACGGGGCAGCTATCGCCCGGCGCCCGGCTGGGGCTCGTTCGCACTGCAGGTCTTCGCCGGCAGCGCGCTATTGGCCATATTCCTCACGTGGGCGGCAGCGAGCTTTCCGTGGATCGCGCTGCGTTCCCACGGCTTGCAGCGCGTTGGCCTGATGGCTTTGATGCTGGTCGGGTCGGCTGCTATTTATTTTGTAGCAATCCGGGTAGCCGGATTGAAACTGCGGCAGTTTGTCACGCGCTGATGGGCAGTTGCGGCGCGCGCCAACTTGACGGTTGCGGGCGCCTCAATTACAAAGAAC
>DATNCB010000648.1:0-1904 GCA_035571715.1 Ramlibacter sp. | reverse complement strand
ACCATCATTGTGGCGCTCCTCGTCGTGGGTGGCGTCGGAGCGGGCGGGTACTGGCTGGGCGGCCGCACGCATTCTGCGGCCAGCGACACGGCTGTGGCCGGTGCCGCACCGGCCGCAAGCGCGGTCGCCGGTCCGGTCAAGACGCGCAAGCTGCTCTACTACCGCAACCCCATGGGCCTGGCCGACACGTCCCCCACGCCAAAGAAAGACCCGATGGGCATGGACTATGTCCCGGTCTACGAGGGCGAAGACGAGGGGACGGACAAACAGGCGGGTGCGAACCAGATCCGCATCAGCACCGAAAAGATCCAGAAGCTGGGTGTGCGGACCGAAGTCGCCACGCTGCGCGCGCTCGGCAAGACCGTGCGGACGGCCGGGCGGGTCGAGCCCGATGAGCGTCACGTCTATTCCATCTCGCCGAAGTTCGAGGGCTATGTCGAACGCCTGCACGTCAACGTCACCGGCCAGCCCGTGGCCAAGGGCCAGCCGCTGTTCGAGGTGTACAGCCCCGAGCTGGTGTCGGCCCAGCGCGAGTACGCGATTGCGGCGCAGGGCGTGCAAGCCATGAACGCGGCAGGCGGTGAGGCGCTGGCGGGCATGAAGCAGCTCGCCGAGTCGAGCCTGGCACGGCTGCGCAACTGGGACTTGTCGCCCGAACAGATCGCGGCCCTGGTCAAGACGGGTGAGGCGAAGCGGACCATCACCTTCCGCTCGCCCGTGTCGGGCATCGTCACGGAAAAAAAGGCGCTGCAAGGCATGCGTTTCATGCCGGGCGAATCGCTGTACCAAGTGACGGATCTGTCATCGGTCTGGGTGCTCGCGGATGTGTTCGAGCAGGACATCGGGCTGGTCAAGACCGGCGCCAAGGCCAGCGTGAAGATCAACGCCTATCCGGACAAGACCTTCGAGGGCAAGATCACCTACATCTATCCGACCTTGAAGGCCGAAACGCGCACGGTGCCGGTGCGCATCGAGCTGGCCAATCCGGGCCAGTTGCTCAAGCCTGCAATGTTCTCGCAGGTCGAGGTCCAGGTGGGTGCCAAGGCGCCGGTCCTCACCATTCCCGATTCGGCGGTGATCGACAGCGGTACGCGCCGGATCGTTCTGATTCAGCTCCAGGAGGGCCGCTTCGAGCCGCGTGAAGTCAAGCTCGGCGCGCACAGCGACAACTATTTCGAAGTGCAGGAAGGGGTGAAGGAAGGCGAACAGGTGGTGGTGGCGGCCAACTTCCTGATCGACGCGGAGAGCAACTTGAAGGCTGCGATTGGCGGGCTGGGAACCGGCTCCGCTGTGACTGGGGTGCCGAAGGCGCCGGCCGCAGCTGCACCAGCGTCCGCGCCGGCCGCAGCCGCACCCGCGTCCACGCCAGCCGCGGTCGGGCACAAGGGGCGAGGGGCGGTGGACAGCGTCGACGCCAAGGAAGGCACCGTGAGCATCAATCACGGCGCCATCGCATCGCTCAAATGGCCGGCGATGACGATGGAGTTCAAGGTCGCCAATGCCTCGCTGCTGAAAGACCTGAAGCCGGGCGCGCCGGTCTCGTTCGAGTTCGTCGAGCGCCAGCCGGGCGAATGGGTGATTACCTCAATCACTCCGGCAGTCGCGACCGCAGCAGCGGGATCAGCAGCGAAAGGCCACAGCGGCCCCTGAGCCGGAACCGCCATGCTCAACAAAATCATCCAGTGGTCGGGCCGCAACCCGTTCCTCATCCTGCTGGCCACGCTGGCAATCGTCATCGGCGGCGTGGTCGCCGTGATGAAGACGCCGCTCGATGCGCTGCCCGACCTGTCCGATGTGCAGGTCATCGTCTATACCGAATATCCCGGCCAGGCGCCGCAGGTGGTGGAAGACCAGGTGACGTATCCGCTGACCACGGCGATGCTCGCGGTGCCCAAGTCGAAGGT
>DATNCB010000647.1:0-1624 GCA_035571715.1 Ramlibacter sp. | reverse complement strand
GTCCGCATTGGCAGCGGACTGTTTGATGACGGCGCCCTTGGGCGCGAGGTTGCCCGTCAGCACGGCAATCCCGCCTTGTGCATAGATGGGATTGGCCAGCGGCCGCACCACGCTCTGCGCAAACGGAGCACCGGCCCGTTCGATCTCCTCGCCCAGCGTACGGCCGGTCACCGTCAGTGCGTCAAGGGCGAGCAGCGGCTTGAGCTCACGCATTAGCGTGGGCATGCCGCCAGCCGCGTGGAAATGCTCCATGTAGTGCTCGCCGGTGGGTTTCAGGTCCAGCAGCACCGGCACTTTGCGGCCGATGCGGTCCAGGGCCTGCAGGTCCATTTCGAATCCCAGGCGCCCGGCGATCGCCGTCAAGTGCACCAGGCCGTTGGTCGAGCCGCCGATCGCCAGCAGCACGGTGACTGCGTTCTGGAAGGCAGCGGCCGTGAGGACCTTGTCGATGGTGAGGTGATCCTTGGCCATCTGCACTGCCTGGGCTCCGGTGAGTTCGGCGATGCGCATGCGCTCGGAAGTGACCGCGGGTGGCGACGCGCCGCCGGGCATCGTCATGCCCAGTGCTTCGGCAATGCACGCCATCGTGCTGGCCGTCCCCATGACGGAGCAGGTTCCTACGCTGGGCACCAGCTGGTTGTTGACCGACGCGATTTCGTCGCTGCTGATTTCCTCCGCGCGAAATCGCCCCCAATAGCGACGGCAATCGGTGCAGGCGCCTACCGTCTCGCCACGGTGCGACCCGGCCAGCATGGCGCCGGTGATCAGCTGGATCGCGGGGATTCCCGCTGAAGCAGCACCCATCAGTTGAGCCGGGACCGTCTTGTCGCAGCCGCCGATCAGGACCACGGCATCCATGGGTTGCGCGCGGATCATCTCCTCGGTGTCCATGGACATCAGGTTGCGCAGGTACATGCTGGTGGGCTGCGCAAAACTCTCGCCGATGGAAATCGTTGGAAACTCCACCGGCAAGCCGCCGGCGAGCATCACGCCGCGGCGGACCGCCTCGAGCAGCTGCGGCATGTTGCCGTGGCAAGGGTTGTAGCCGCTCGCAGTATTGGTGATGCCGATCACGGGCCGGTCCAGGGCGGCGTCGGTGTAACCCGCGCCCTTGATGAAGGCCTTGCGCAGGAACAGGGAGAAGCCCTTGTCGCCGTAGTTGGTGAGGCCCTTTTCCATTCCTTCGGCGGACGGCGCTGCGGCGGCTTGCGGTTTGGAAGTTTTCTGTGTCATCTCGTCAGCCTCCGCCCGCCTAGGCTAGGACCGGGCGGTCCCGGAAATACTGAAGCGCCAGCGCGGCAACCACCAGCCCGATGCCGATCAGATCTGCGGTCACCGTCGGGTAGACCAGCGCAAATCCGGCGGCCAGGAACAGGACTCGCTCGAAAGGGGTCGCGCGCTTGAGCGCCCAGCCCTGGAACCCCGCCGCGATCGCCGCGACTCCAAGTGCAGCGGTGAACGTGACCTCGGCAATCGACCACCAGTTGGCCGTGGCCAGCGCTTTGATCGAGCCCATCAGCAACAGGCCCTGCCCGCTGGGATCGAGCACGAACATGAACGGCACCAGGAACGCCGGCACGGTGTATTTCCAGCACTGCATGGTCGTCTTGTACGGGTCGCCGCC
>DATNCB010000646.1:0-7777 GCA_035571715.1 Ramlibacter sp. | reverse complement strand
AAGTTCAGCGCCACGCGTTCCACCGCCGTCAGGATGATGAGCAGGTCGGCGTCGATCATCTCGGCCAGCTTGCCGCTGGCCAGATCCTTGTCGACCACGGCGCTCGCACCCCTGAGGTGGTTGCCCTGCCGGTACACCGGGATGCCGCCGCCGCCCACCGCAATGGCCAGTTGCCCGGCCTGCACCATGGCACGCACGGTTTCCTTTTCCACCACGTCCAGCGGCTTGGGCGAGGCCACCACGCGGCGCCAGCCGCGACCGGCGTCTTCCTTCATGACATAGCCGTTGCGCATCATGACTTCGGCTTCGTCCTTCGAAAAGTGTGAGCCGATGGGCTTGGTGGGGTCCTTGAAAGCCGGGTCGTGCTCGTCGACGATGACCTGCGTGATCAGCGAGGCCACCGGCACCTGCAGGCCGCGGTCGAGCAGCTCTTCGCGCAGCGCGTTTTGCAGGTCGTAGCCGATGTAGCCCTGGCTGAGCGCCACGCACACCGACATGGGCAGATGCGGGGTGTGCGCCTCGGTCATCGCCGCGGCCTCGAAGGCCGTGTCGATCATGCCCACCTGCGGCCCGTTGCCATGCGTGACGACGACGCGGTGGCCCTGCTCGATGAGGTCGACGATGGAGCGTGATGTCGACTTCACGGCGACCATCTGCTCGGCCAGGTTGTCGCCCAGGGCGTTGCCGCCCAGGGCAACAACGATGGTCTTGCCCATGGTCGCCTCAGGCTGGCCGAGCCAGTTCCTGCAAATAGGTCACCGGCACCGCGGCATACATGGCGGCGCACTTGACGAGATGCTCCTTCCACGTCTTCTCGTTGGGCGCGTGCGCCTCGGGCTCCTTGCCGGGGCCGAAGCCGACCACCGGGATGCCGTGGCGGCCCATGATGGACACGCCGTTGGTGGAGAAGGTCCACTTGTCGATCACCGGCTTCTTCTTGAACAGGGCTTCGTAGGCATGTGCCAGCGTGCGCACGGTGACGTGGTCTTCGGGCGTCTTCCAGGTCGGGAAGAAGCACTCGGTGGGGTAGACCAGGCCGGTGTACGACGGCCGCTCGTAGTGGTACATCGAGACGACTGCGTTTGCACCCTTCACGGCCGGCAGGGCGCGGATCTCGTCGAGCGCGCGTTCCCAGGTCTCCCCCCAGGTCAGCCTGCGGTCGATGGACACCGCGCAGCTGTCGGCCACCGCGCAGCGGCTGGGCGAGGTGAAGAAGATCTCCGACACGGTGAGCGTTCCCTTGCCCAGAAACTCATCGTTACCCAGATTCTTGGCCAGGCCCTGCAGTTCGATGAGGATCGGCGCCATCTTGAAGATGGCGTTGTCGCCGCGCTCGGGCGCCGAGCCGTGGCAACTGCGGCCCTGCACGTCGACGCGGATTTCCATGCGGCCGCGGTGGCCGCGGTAGATCTGGCAGTCGGTGGGCTCGGTGCTGATGACGAACTCGGGGCGGATACCGCCCTGCTCGATCATGTACTGCCAGCACAGGCCGTCGCAGTCTTCTTCCTGCACGGTGCCGGTGACGAGCAGCGTGTACTCGTCGGTGAGGCCGAGATCCTTGATGATCTTGCCGGCGTACACCATCGAGGCCATGCCGCCTTCCTGGTCCGACCCGCCCCGGCCGCCGATGATCTCGTCGTCTTCCATGCCTTGGTAGGGGTCGAAGCTCCAGTTCTTCATGTTGCCCACGCCGACGGTGTCGATGTGCGCATCCATCGCGATCAGGTGCGGCCCGTTTCCGATGGTGCCGATGATGTTGCCCATGGGGTCGATCTCGACCTTGTCGAAGCCGACTTTCTCCATCTCCTGCTTGATGCGCAGCACGACCTTCTCTTCGTCGGCGCTTTCGCTGGGGATGGCGATCATGTCGCGCAGGAAGCGCGTCATGTCGGCCTTGTAGTGCTGGGCTCTCTGGAGGATGTGTTCGAAGGGGATTTGTTTGTTGCTCATGGTGCGATCCAATCAATTCAATTGCGGTGGTGGGTGAGGCAGGTGTGCGGGTACTGCTCTACCGGGATTCAGGGGCGGGCTTGTGCCTCGGTTCAGACCGGCTTCAGCGCAGCCGCGGGCGGCCGTCGGCCAGCACCTGGGCCAGCACCCGGGCTGGGTCGGCAAAGCGGCGGGCCAAGATCATCGCGGCGATGATGTAGGGCTTCCAGCCGGCTTCCTTGTAGGTTTCGATGCGGTACTGGTCGAAGACCGCGGCGCTGACCTCGCCTTGCTCACAGGACACGCCGCTGATGTCCGCCGGCAGGCAGTGCATGTACAGCGCCTTGCCTTCGGCAGTGCGCTTCATCATGGCCTCGTCGCAATGCCAGTGCTTGTGCTGGGCGTTCTGCGCCAGGCAGGACTTTTCCAGTGCCTTCAGGCCGTCGTGGTCGCTGGCGCGCAGCAGCTTGGTGCGCTGCTGCATCACCTTGTAGGGCGCCCAGGACTTGGGGTAGACGATGTCGGCGCCCTTGAATGCCTCTTCCATCGTGGCCACCTCTTGAAAGCTGCCGCCGCTGGCTTTGGCGTTCGTGTGCGCTACCTCCACCACCGCCGGAATGAGGTCGTAGCCCTCGGGGTGGGCCAGCGTCACGTCCATGCCGAAGCGCGTCATCAGGCCGATGATGCCCTGCGGCACCGACAGCGGCTTGCCGTAGCTCGGTGAGTAGGCCCAGGTCATGGCAATCTTCTTGCCCTTGAGCTTCTCCAAGCTGCCGAAGCGCTCTTGCAGCCAGGCCAGGTCGGCCATGCTCTGAGTCGGGTGGTCGATGTCGCACTGCAGGTTGATCACCGCCGGGCGTTGCGGCAGTACACCCTGGGCAAAGCCGTCGTCGAGCGCCGCGCCGACTTCGCGCATGTAGGCATTGCCCGCGCCCAGGAACATGTCGTCGCGGATGCCCACGGCGTCGGCGCAGAACGAGATCATGTTGGCCGTCTCGCGCACCGTTTCACCGTGCGCGATCTGTGACTTGCCTTCGTCCAGGTCCTGCTGAGTCAGACCCAACAGGTTCAGCGCCGAGGCGTAGGAGAACCGCGTGCGTGTGGAGTTGTCGCGGAACACCGAGACGCCGATGCCGGTGCCGAACACTCGCGTGTCGATGTTCTCGGCGCGCATGCACCTGATGGCGTCGGCCAGCATCAGCACTTGGCGCAACTCGGCGGGCGTCTGCTCCCACGTGAGGAGGAAGTCCTTCGCGTGCAGCCCCGATTTGAGTTGACGGACTTCCGCGAGCAGGCTTTGGATCTTTTTCATTGCAGCTTCCTGTTAGAGACCGGCACCGCAACTCCTGTCATGAGTTGCCGGCTGCACGGCTGGTTGTGTAAAGGGGTCATGTCTTCAGCGTTGCACGCCGGTGAGCAGCACGCCCACGCGCGAGCCCGGGGCCACCACGCCCTGGCGTTGCAGGTGCAGCAGCCCGGCCAGGCCGGCCGAGCCGGTGTGACTGGGTCGCACGGCGGTGGTTTCGTAAACCAGCCGGTTGGCTTGTCGGAGGGTGTCTTCGTCGACCACGACGGTGCTGCCGCCGGTGGCCGCCACGCCGCGCAGGATGGCCAGCCAGTCGTAGGTTTCATCGTCCAGGATGCCGCTGGCCACGCTGCGCGGCGGCTGCTCCCAGGGCCACATGAACTGCGAACGGTGGCTGGCAGCGTAGTCCAGCGCGGCAGCGGCGGTTTCGGACTGCTCGGCCATACGCTGTCGCACCTGTGTCCAGGCGCGGGCAAGTGGCGCCGCGCCTTGTGTCTGCACCACATGCACCCGTGGCACCTGGCGCACCAGGCCCCGGGCCTGCGCGCGGGCATAGGCCTGGACGCAGGCGCTGGCCAGCGCACCGCCACCGACTTGCACCACCAGATGGTCCAGCGGCGGGGCGCCGACGCCCAGCGTCTCCAGCACCAGGGTCTGTCCGCCGTCGATGGTCAGGCCGTTTTGACTGCCCTGGCAGCAGAAAGGCAACGCGCCTTGTGCCAGCGCCTGGCGGAAGTGGCGCATGCAAGGGTCTCCCTGCTCGCCGGGTTCGCGCGGGCATACAACCACCGTGGCATCCAGCGCGGCGAGGCGGTCCAGCACCGCGCGCTCGGCATCGGGCGGCACGTAAACCTGAAGTGCCCGAGAGGCGGCACGGGCCAACACGGCTGCCCCCAGCGCGGCGTTGCCGCAACTGGCAATCGCCAACGGCGCCTGCGCTGCCGGCGCCGCCGCACGACCCGGGCCGCCTTCGACGACCGCCAGGTACAGCAGCAGGCCCATCAGGTGGCGCGCCTTGTGCGAGCCAGCCACGTTGTGCGTCTCGTCCTTGACCCATACTTCCAACCCCAGCCGTTGGCCCAGGGCCGCTTCGGTGCCTAAAGGGGTGATGGCAAAGCCGTGGCCGTCGATCCGGGCGACGGCATCGTCCAGCCGCTGCACCAGGCCCACGAAGTCGGCATCGCTCCAGCCCCGCGCGCGCGCCGCATGCCAGGCGTACAGTGCTTCGCGCCAGCGCACGAATGGGTTTGCGCCGTCGTTACGGTCGAGCACGGCGTCGTCGGCCAGGCGGTGATCCAGCAGGTGCTCGCCATCGCCCTGGCCGCGGCGGACGCAGGCAAAGGGGTAGCGTGCGTCGGCGGCTGGCTGCCAGCCGCAGGTTACGCAGACGAGGGAGGATCGGCTCAAGAGGTGCTCACGGGTTGTTGCGGCGCAGGGGCAGGCCGTCAGCTCATGCCGGTGGCTTGGTTGAAGGCCACGATCTGCGCATCCCATGCCGGCAGCCAAGCGTGCAGGCCACGCCAGAAGCTCTGGTCGCGCCGGGCCTCGAAAGCGGCCAGTTCGATGCCGCGCTGCTCGACCCAGGTGAAGTAGCCCAGGTTGAAGATGCGCCGGCGCTCGACCTCGGTCAGCGGCAGCACGTGCTGCGTGTCGGCCTGCGTGATGTGGGTGGCATAGGTCTGGGTGGCTTGCGCGGTGCCGAAGCCGGCGCCGAAGTGCTTGGCCTTGGCCTTGGCCAGTTCCGAGGTGTAGAGCGCGGCGCCGTCGGTGGCCACGGTGATCAGCGCCTGGCTGGCGCCCAGGCCCAGCGTCTTGGCGGTCTTGATGGCGGCGACGATGTTGCAGATGCTCGACAGGCCGAAATGCGGCAACGCGGCCAGCACGTCCTCGCTGACGCCGCGGCTGCGCAGCAGCGCCAGGCCGGCGGGGTCGTTGAAGAGCACGAACAGCTGGTCGCTGGCGTGGTCGGAAACGGCCACCGCGACGTCGGTGTTGGTGACGTTGTGGATGAGAGGGATGTGCTTGTCGCCGATGCCCTGGATGTTGTGCTCGCCAAAGCCGTTGTAAAGCATGGTCGGGCACTCGAGCGCTTCGACTGCGACGATCTTCGTACCGAGTTTTTCCTTCAACCAATCGCCTGCGCCCAAGGTGCCTGCCGAGCCGCTGGCCGAGACGAAGGCGGCCAGCTTCAGGCCCGGCTTTTGCGCCTGCACTGAGCCGAACACGTGCTCGAAGGCGCGCCCGGTGACGCTGTAGTGCGCCAGGTAGTTGGCGAACTCGCTGAACTGGTTGAGCACCACGTTGGCCGGGTCTTGGGCCAGGCGCTCGCAGGCTTCGTAGATTTCGCGCACGTTGCTTTCGGTGCCGGGCGTGCGCACGATGTCCTCGGGCGAGGTCACCCACTTCTCGAGCCACTGGAAGCGCTCGTCACTCATGCCGGCCGGCAGGATGGCCACGCCGTGGCAGCCCACGGTTCGCGAAATGGCCACGCCGCCGCGGCAGTAGTTGCCGGTGGAAGGCCAAAGCGCGCGGTGGCGTGCCGGGTCGAAGCGGCCGGTGACCAGTCGCGACACCAGGCAGGCATAGGCCGGCAGCACCTTGTGCGCGTGGATCATCGGGAAGCGGTCGCCCAGCACCACGATGATGGGCGCAGCCACGCCGGTGATGGACTCGGGCAGCACAACGTGGGCCGGCAACGGGGCCAGGCCGGTGCGAGCGGCGTCGTTGTACCAGTGCACGCGGAACAGGTTCAGGCCCTGTGCGGCATCGGCATCCACGGACTTCAGGCCTTCGACCCGCGCTGCACCGATGCGCTGCGGCTCGGCCAGTTCGGCGAAAGTGGGCAGCGCGATTTGGCGTTGGCCGAAATGTTGCACTGCGCGGTCGAACGTGGCCTGGTCGGCCATGCGGGTTGCTTCGTTCATGTTTGCACCGTTGCTGGGGGCCTGGCATCGGCCCGGATGTTTTCGAACGTCTTTACGAGCGTGAAGCCGACGCTCATCGCGCGCCCTGCGGGCGAGTCCTTCATCGGCAGAGCGTAGCGGCGGATGCTGTCGAAACGCTGCAGCGCGCTGGCCACTGCGGCCGCGGTGGGCACGAGGCCGACGATCGTGACTGCAAGCCCCAGTTCACGCATCCAGCCGGCCACCCGGTCGCGTCCGTCGCGATCTTCGCCGGTGAGCGCGAGGCGGCTTACGCCGCCCCCGGGAATTGCGCCCACCGCGCCGAGCGTATCGATGCGCGCCGCCAGGCGGTTTGCGTTGACGCGCAAGTCCCGCGCGCCGGCGATGTGTCCAGTGGTTATTGCCATGTGCGATCTGCTATTCAATAATCAGTGCCGATATCGCCCAGTGAGTGATGCAGGCTCTCGATCGCCGCGAGCCGCTTGCGGCTATTCTTGCCTAGTTCCTTGGCCACGGCCGCGCAAAGATAGTTGACGATGCTTACCGCCGCCACATAGGAATCGAAGATCGACGCACTGTCGGTGAGGCAGTGGACAACGACGTCGCCGGCCCGCGACAGTGGCGGCATGCCCGGACTGGCGAGGAAAACCAACTGTGAACCTGCTTGGCGCGCGGTGTCGACGATCGTCTGTAACAAGGTGGAGCGGCGGCGGAAATCGACGACCAGCAGCACATCGCCCCGGCGCAGCGAAACCAGGTCCTCGGCCAGCGTCATCGTCGCGTTGGGCAGCGAGACGACGTCGTCCCTGACCTGGGAAAGCAGGTAAGCGGCATAGGCGCCTACGAAATGACCGTTGCGCAAACCGGCGACATGCACGCGTGGCGCCTTGGCGATCTGCCTGATTGCCTGCTCGAGAACGCCGCTGTTCGACTGCTTGAAGCTTTCCGACAGGTTCTTCAGGTCGGCCGCCAGGTGCCGCGACAACGCGTCGGACCTGCGTTCCTTGGGGTTGAGGCCTGCCAGCGCAAACAGCGGCGACGCGAGATGGGCCTCCACACGAGCCTGCCGGCGTGCATGCCCAAAGCTCTCGTAGCCGATTCGCCGGAAGAATCTCGCTGCCGTCGCCTTGGAAACGCAGGCGTCAGCTGCCAGTTCGGTGGCGGAATAGCTGGCAAGGGTGCTCAGACGGCCAAGAACCGTGTCGGCAAGCTTGTGCTCGCCCGGCGGCAAGCTTTCGTAGACCGCCATGATCAATTCCTGGATTGTCGGTTCGAGTGCTTGCATGGGGATGAAACTGCAGTTTCTTTTTTATCTTCCCATAAAACAATTGTTTCGTCAAGGCTTCTCGCCAGTCAAAGCGGTGTGACAAACGGTTGCGTAGCTCAGCTTAGTCGTGTCAGACTGAACTCCTGTCCATCGATCACAACTAACGAAAACAGAGCTGGTATGAGGTACCTCAATCTTGTCTGCCTCGCAGTCCTGATTGGGTTGCCATGCCTTGCGTCCGCGGAGTCACTGCGTTGCGCCGGAGGAATCGTCGGCGAGGGGGACTCCCGGCTGTCCCTCATCTACAAATGCGGGCAGCCAAGGCTCATGGATTCCTTCTGTGCGCCGGTCTACTATCCCGGAACGCTCCAA
>DATNCB010000645.1:0-1103 GCA_035571715.1 Ramlibacter sp. | reverse complement strand
GCATTGCCGTGTTCGCCGTGGCGAGTCGTCGCATTTGTCTTGTACACCGCCTCGTACCCCGGAGGCGCCAGGAACTCGGCCTGCGGCAATTCCGGCCAGCGGGTGAAAAACTGCTCCTCGCGCCGGTGCAGCTTGCGTACCTCCTGCAGGCAGACGACATCAGCGTCGAGCTGCTCGACCGCATGGCCGATGTTGTGGATTTCCAGCCGCCGACCGGGACCGACGCCTTGCACTCCCTTGTGGATGTTGTAAGTCGCGACCCGAAAGACACTCATCGCGCAAATTGTGGCAGCAACAGAATCGCCTCGGCATTGGACGGCGAGAAGCACGCATCCGCGGCCTCCCGCCAAGGTAACCAGCGGTATCGCGTGTGCTCGCCCGGATTGAGCGTGACCGGTGTGCCATCGGGCACGCACAGGCCGAACACGTGTTCGGTATTGCGCGTCACGCCCGGGGCATAGCGGTGCAGCCAGCGCGGATAGATGTCGTAGACGTTTTCCAGGCCCCAGTCCTTCAGGCCTGCATGCAAGCCGGTGCCGACGCCGCAGTTGATGCCGGTTTCCTCGAACACTTCACGCACCGCCGTCTGCCCGAGGTCTTCCTCCAGATGGTCCTTGCTGCCCGTCACCGATTGCCAGTAGTTCGGCGGGTCGGTGCGGTCGATCAGCAGGACGTCCAGCGCCGGGGTGTGGATCACCACCAGCACGGATTCGGGGATCTTGAATATTCGCAGCCCCAAAGACGATTCTTTAGGCCGACGCCGTATTGCGCAGCCTGATATGCAGTTCGCGCAGCTGCTTCTCGTCGACCGGGCTCGGGGCCTGGGTGAGCAGGTCCTGGGCACGCTGGGTCTTGGGGAACGCGATCACGTCGCGCAGCGATTCGGCGCCCGTCATCAGCATCACGAACCGGTCCAGGCCGATCGCGATGCCGCCATGCGGAGGCGCCCCGTACTGCAGCGCGTCGAGCAGAAAACCGAACTTGAGCTGGGCTTCCTCGGGACCGATCTTGAGCGCGCGGAACACCTTGCTCTGCACGTCTTCCCGATGGATACGCACCGACCCTCCACCGAGTTCGATGCCATTGAGCACCGCGTCATAAGC
>DATNCB010000644.1:0-6842 GCA_035571715.1 Ramlibacter sp. | reverse complement strand
CACGCTGTCGTCGTTCCTGTCGCGAACCAATCCGCGCACCGACGACTTTGGCGGCGAGGCGCTCGAGAACCGGCTGCGCCTGATCGGCCGCGTGATGGAAAGCGTACGCCGCAGCGTCGGCCCGCGCTTTCCAGTCTGCGTTCGCTTCAATGCCGAGGAGTTCATCAAGAACGGCTATACCGTCGATGAATCCAAGCTCATTGCGCAGCGGCTGGCGGAACTTGGCTTCGACTATCTGTCCATGTCGGTCGGCGGCAAGTTCGAGGATGCCGTCCACACGCCGGGGCAAGTCCTCTTTCCCTATTCCGGCTACTCGGGTGACCGCTGCATGCCGGGCAACTGGCTGCCGCGCGCACTGCATGCGAATCTCGCGGCCGAAATCAAGGCTCACCTGCTGTCGCAGGGGATCCACACCCCCGTGGCCATCGCCGGCAAGCTCTCCGATCCGGATGACGCGGAACGAGTCCTCGCCAACGGAAGTGCCGACATCGTGGGGATCGCGCGCGGGCTGCTCGCGGACCCTGCGTGGGCCAACAAGGTCAAGCGCAATCAGCGGGGTAGCATCGTGCAGTGCGACTACTGCAACGTGTGCAAGCAGCTGGACGGCACACACAAGCCGGTCATCTGCGCGCTGTGGCCGCAGGGCTCGCTCCAGGCCGCCAGGAACGAACCTTCCGTCAGCGCGCCACGATGGGATGCCGAGAATCAAATTTCCGTGAAGTGCACCGACTCCACGGTGACCCTGCGCTGGAAGAAGGTGGCCGGCGCGGCCCGCTACGACGTTTACCGCGCCCGCGGCGATGGCCTCACGCAACTGGTGGAAGCCACGAAGTTGACGAACTGGACCGACACCACGGTGCTCGGCGGCGCGCGCTACACGTACCAGGTCCGCGCCTCCCTGGCCGATGGCCTGGCGGGCGAAGCATCGTCACCGGTGCATGTCGATCTGCCGCGCCCGGACTACATGGCGGGCTGAAACGATGCTCGACGGTTGTGTCACATGGCCGGCGGAATTCGCGCAGCGTTATCGGGATCAGGGCTACTGGGGCGATGCGACGCTGTTCGACGTGCTCGCGAACGCTGCCAAAGCGCATCCTGACAAGATTGCAGTTGTCGATGGCGATTGCCGCCGCAGCTATTCGCAGCTGCTGCGCAATGTCGAGGCGTTGGCGGCGGGGCTGTACTCGATGGGCTTGCGTCCGAATGACCGCGTGGTGTTCCAGCTGGCCAACGGGGCGCCGCTGGTCGAGGCATTCTTCGCGCTCGCACGTATCGGCGCCATTGCGGTGCTGGCGCTGCCTGCGCATCGCAAATCGGAGATCGCTCATTTCGCCCGCGCCAGCGGCGCCGTCGCGCTGATGGTGCCCGACGTCGTGCGCGGCTTCGACTATCGTGACATGGCACGCGACGTGGCGGCTGAGTGCCCGGATCTGCGCTATCTATTGGTCGACGGCGAAGCGGCAAGCGGACAGATCGGTCTGCGCTCGCTCACGCCGTCATCGGACGCTTCATGCCCGTGTCCGCAGCCCGCGGCCGAAGAGGTTGCGCTGATGCTGCTGTCAGGCGGTACCACCGGGCTGCCCAAGCTGATCCCGCGCACCCACACCGACTATCTGTGCGGATCGCTGCAAAGCGCGCGGGTAGCGGGCTTCGGCACCGACACGGTGTTCCTCGCCGTGCTGCCGATGGCCCATAACTACACGTTGGGCGCGCCCGGGGTCGTCGGCGCGCTGGCCTGCGGCGGCACCCTGGTCATCGCGCCGGCAACGGCAGCCGAAGTCGTGATCCCGCTGATTGCAAGCGAGCGAGTGACCGTGATCAGTGCCGCGGTGCCCCTTGCGGCAAAGTGGCTCGCGTCGGATCTGCTGGACCAGGCAGACCTCAGTTCCCTGAAGGTCTTCATGTGCGGCGGCGCCAAACTCGCGCCCGAGCTCAGGCGACGCGTCGAGCAGAAGTTTCGTTGTCTTTACCAGGAAAGCTATGGCACCGCCGAAGGCCTGCTCAACATGACTCGGCTGGATGACCCCGAAGCGGTGCGGATGCAAAGCTCGGGAAGACCGGTCTCGCCCGCCGACGAAATAAGAATCGTCGACCCCCAAGGCCGTGAAATGCCGGATGGCCAGACCGGGGAATTGCAGGTGCGCGGCCCGTACACGATCCGCGGCTACTACCGCGCGCCGGAAATCAATGCGAAGGCTTTCACGCCGGATGGCTTCTACCGCATGGGCGACGTGGCCAGGAAGACCGGCGGCTACCTCTACCTGGAGGGGCGCATCAAGGAGCTGATCAACCGCGGCGGCGAAAAGATCAGCTGCGAGGAAATCGAGAACCACATCCTCGCCCACCCAGGTATCGAATCGGCTTGCGTGGTCGCGATGCCCGACGAAGTGTTCGGCGAGAAAGCTTGCGCGGTCGTTGTCCTGCGCCCCGGCCGCAAGCTGGTCTTGAGCGAGCTGCTGGAGTTCCTGAAGGGCCAGGACATCGCGCGCTTCAAGATGCCCGAGCGGCTGGAAGTTGTAAACGAGTTTCCCATCAGTCCCGCGGGGAAGATCCTGCGCCGCGAAATCCAGCTGGCTTTGAAACTCGGCAGCACTTGAACGTGCGCGGGCCCAGTAGCAGCTGCGGCGTCACGGCAAGGATCAGGGTGAAGCGACCTCGGTCCGCATGAATTTGTCACGTGCGCAAGTCCGGCATATATTGCGCCTTCCGAGGCTTGGCCCGGACGGCGAAGGCTCTGAAGATGCCGGTCATGGTCTCGTCGTCGATCGCACAGCGGCAGAACGGCGATACGCTGCCCAAACTCAAGGAGATCTTCGCCGGCCAGCTGATCTATCGCCGCTGGACCGATACTCATTGAAGGAGACTGATCATGCCTGCCTACCTGGTCTCGCTCTTGCGTTGCATCGCGGTGCTGCTCATCGGTCTGCAGCTGGAGATGCCGGCGGAGGCTGCTGCTGACGGGCTGCAGGTCGCGGGCCCTTCGGCCATGCGCGACAAATACACGACCCTGGGACCGGTCCTGGCCAATAACCAGTTCAAAGGCCCGCTGTACCTGGAGTCCAACGAATCATCCAAGGCCCTCCAGGGCGATGTCTATGCAACAGTCAACTTCCCATTCGCCAGCGTGAGCGCGGCGTTGAACGACGCCGGGCACTGGTGTGACTTGCTGATCCTGCACCTGAACGTCAAGTACTGCCACCGGAAAGATGAGGGCGGAGGCACTCAACTCGACCTGCGGATCGGCAGGAAATACGACCAGCCCCTCAACTCCGCGACGCCCGTGGCATTTGCCTACCGGTCGATGGCCGCCACGCCCGAATATATGCACGTGGAACTGGAAGCGCCTGAAGGGCCGTTCGACACCCGCAACTACCGCATCCTGCTTGAGGCCGTCCCCATCGAAGGGAGCCGCACCTTCATCCACATGGGCTACAGCTTCAACTTCGGTGGCGGAGGCCGGCTGGCGATGCAGCTCTATCTGGGCACGGTCGGACACGACAAGGTCGGCTTCACCCCCGTCCGGCCACCCCAGCCCGGCCAGGAGCCCGAACTCATGGGTGGCCTGCGGGGTTTGGTTGAACGCAACACCATGCGCTATTACCTGGCCATCGACGCTTACCTCGCAGCGCTGTCCGAGCCACCGGCCGAGCAGCTCGAGAAAAGATTCCAGGGCTGGTTCGATGCAACCGAGAAGTACCCGCGTCAGCTGCATGAGGTGGAACGAGAGGCCTACCTGACAATGAAGCGCGGAGAATACCGGCGCCAGCAAGCCCCGCCCTGAGGCTCCCATCGCATATACTTCGCCCTGCCCCGCGAAGCATCCCTGTTGACTCATGTCAAATCCTGCGGATCAACCGAGGTGAAATACTCAGCTAGTGAAGAAAGCAGAAGTAATAAGTCCCGTTCGATCAATTCACCTTTGACTGGAGTTTCCGAATGAACAAGTTAGTTTTGTCCCTGAGCCTGGTATTGGCACAAATGCTGGCCGTGAGCGCCTTCGCCCAGTCCAAGGGTGAAGCTGATCCCGCCCAATCCAAGGCAGCCCCCGCAGCGCCGGCCACAGCAGCCGAAAAGGCCGCCGCGAAGTCGGCGCGCAAGGCCGAAGGCGCCGCAGCCGCCAAGACCGAAACGGCTGGCGACACCCCCTCGAGCATGGGCACTGCCAAGTCCGCCACCAAGGCGGAACGCAAGGCCGCCGCCAAGAAGCGCAAGGCCGCAGTCGCCCCTGCAGTCAAGAAGGGTGAGATCCCGTCCGGCGAAAAGTGATCCGCTGAGATTCGCGCTTTGCGCGAAAAAGGGACCCTGCGGGGTCCTTTTTTTCGCCTGACCGCAGGGCCGGGTAGCCGGGCGTTCGACCGACCTACGCCGCAAGCGGGACCGGGGGCTGCGGACCGGCGGCCTTGCCCGGCAGCCCGGCCGTGGCGCGCGCCTGGGCGGCGTCCCGGATCAGGCGTCCCGCCACCAGCCGCATGATGTGGAAACCAAGTTTGGGATTCTGGTAATACAGCCGGTACATGGCGGGCGCGGTGAGCGAGTAGAGAGTGCAGTCGGACGCGCATTCCAGGCTCTGGGTGCGGCGGTTGTCGGGCGCGAACAGACCGATTTCGCCCACCAGCGAACCCGGGCCCAGGATCTCATCGTATTCGACCAGCCGCAGCGTCCCGCTGTGCACGTACAGCATTTCGGTGGCGGTGTCGCCGCGCCGCCAGAGCGTCTCACCGGCCTTGGCCCGGCGCCGCTTCATGTGCGGCAGCAGCCAATCGGCGACCGGTGCATCCGATCGCGCCGATTCGATTTCGCGGACCAGCTTGCGGATGTTCAGCGCCCGCCAGCCGTTGACCGGCAGCATGGCCCCGTGCAGCAGCAGCATCACCAGATTGGTTTCCAGCAGCCCGAAGATGAAGAAAGAGGCATTGGCAGCCAGCGCCAAGGTGCGCAGCGGCACCATGCTCTTCATCAGCACGCTGGCCACCGAAAGGCCGGCGCCGATGACGCCGAATATGAAGGCGGAGCCGATGGTCATTCGCGCGTCATGGCAGCCGGCTGCGATGAGGCCGAAGACAGAGGCGGGGTCGATGGTCATGGACGCTCCATTCGCGGGACGCTGCGCTCGGAACGGACAGGCAGGCACCCGCCGGCGCGCTCGGCTTGGATTATGGATTGGGATCCCGGCCTCCAGCAAGTTCGCCGGTGTCGTCGGCCGAGCTCCTGTTGGCAGCGATGAGCTTGGCCCTGCCGGGATCGCACACCAACCCATTGGGTGGCTTGCGGGGGTAAAGTAGCCGACCGGTGAGAACTGGAAGCCAGTCTTCCAAGCACAAGGAGCGTTCGATGGCACTGGCGCTGCATGAAATCAAGTGGAGCGATCCTATCTTGCCCGCCCGGCCCGATCCGTCCTGGGAAGCGGAAGTCAAGCGTCGCGGCGGCCGCGTGGGCGAGGTCGATCGCCGCATCGCGCCAAGCCCATGGGTGCGCGAGGCCGGCTTCAGCGTGTTGAACTACCGTCCGATCGAGATGCCGCAACGGCTGTTCGTCATCTGCTCCCTGGTGACGGCCCAGGAAAATTCCTGCCGGTACTGCTATGGCGCCAACCGCGCTTACATGAAGATCCTCGGTTATTCGGAATCGTTCATCAGCCGCCTCGAGCGCGATGTGCAGATGGCCGAACTCGAGCAACGGGAGCGCGCGTGCATCGACTTCTACCGCAACCTGGCGCGATCCCGGCCGCGGCCGCCCCGCCAGGAGCGCGACAAGCTGGTCGGCGTCGGTTATTCGGCGCTGGCCGTCAACGAGATGGCGTTCGCAGTCGCGATGTGCTGCTTCTACAACCGCATAGCCACCTTGATCGCCTGCCCGCCCGAGGTGGGCTTCGAGCGGATGGCCGACGGTTTCATGGGGCGGCTGATGAGGCTGGCCATGCCGATCATGGAAGCGCTCGGCCGTATCCGCCGGCGCGGGTCGCCGCAACCGCCCGAACCCCTGGAGCTGACGAACGGTGGTTTCGCACAGGTCATTGCGCCGCTTGCGCAATTGCCGGCACACCGAGTCATGCACTCCATGCTGCAGGACGCCTTCGCGTCCGATGTGCTCACCGTTCCCACCAAGGCGCTGATGTTCGCCGTCGTGGCGCGCACGCTCAGCTGCTCGATTTGCGAGCGGGAGGCAATCAAGGTGCTGGTCCAGGAGGGCTTGAGTGAGCGCGAAATTGAAACCGCCCTGGCGACGCTGCAATGGAAGGGACTTGCCCCGCAGCAGTCCGGATTGCTCGCCTGGGCGCGCGATACGGTGTACTACGAGACCGGGAAGATCCAACCTCTGACCCGGCAACTCGGGGCGGCGATCGGCGATGCGGCACTGCTGGAGGCGATCGGAGTGGCCTCGTTGGCGAATTCGACTGTTCGGCTGGCCATGTTGGTGGAATGACCGGCCTGATATGGGCGACGGCAGCGGCGATCGTCATCGCCGTGTTGGCCATCGGCCTCTGGCTGGACCGACGCCGGCTGGCCCAGCTGGAAAGGCTGCTGGGTGTGGCGGACGCGAAACTGGAGCATCTGGAGCTCCAGTTCGAGAAATTCGCTCCGACCCAGATCGTGGACCGGCTCACGGACGCCACCGGCGCCTTTGCCCCCGAGCGGCGCCGCGTGACCATCATGTTTGCCGACCTGCGCGGCTTCACGGCCTTGTGCGACCGCCTCGATCCAGACGTGATCGTCAGCATGCTGAACGGCTATTTCCATCGCATGAATGAGGCGGTGTCGCGCCATCACGGCCACATCAATGAGCTGGCCGGCGATGGCTTGTTGGCCCTGTTCGGCGCCTTGGAGTCCAACCCCTGGCAGGCG
>DATNCB010000643.1:0-2596 GCA_035571715.1 Ramlibacter sp. | reverse complement strand
AGTTCCGCCACCGGCGTGCTGTACGCGTAGCTCAAGCCGAGGTCGCCAACCAGCATGCCGCTGACCCACTGCCAGTAGCGCTCGACCGCGGGACGGTCGATGCCCAGCTTGATGGCCAGGGCGTGCACGGCCTCGGGCGAGGCATCGGGGCCCATGAGGATTTGCGCCGCGTTCCCAGGCAGGATTTCGAGCACCAGGAACACGACGATCGATGCGCCTACCAGCGTCGCGATCAGGGTGATCAGCCGCTTGAACAGGAAGAGACTCATGAAGCCGTCGATAATGCCAGAAGTAAGCGCGGGAGACCCTTGGCATGGCATTGATGATTACCGACGAGTGCATCAACTGCGATGTTTGCGAGCCCGAATGCCCGAACCAGGCGATCTACCTGGGGCCGGAAATCTACGAGATCGACCCCAAGCGCTGCACCGAATGCGTCGGACATTTCAACGAACCGCAATGCGTTCAGGTCTGCCCGGTCGCGTGCATACCGGTCAACCCCGAACACGTCGAGAGCCGCGAAACGCTGTGGCAGAAATACCGGCGGCTCACCGCGCAGGCGCGGCAGGAAAACTAGCCTGTCATTCAGGCGGCTTTTTTCTTCGCCTTCTTTTTCTTCTTCTTCGCCTGGGTGTCGCCGGACTTGCGTGCGACGGCGGTGAAGTAGGCCGGCTTCTTTGCCTTCGCCGCGACAACCGTGTTGCGCTGCTCCTGCGGCATTTCCTCGAGCTTGGCCGGCGGCATCACCGCCTGTGCCGGCTTTGCCTCTTCTTTCAGCCGCGCTTTCTCCATCGCGTCCGCCGCCTTCGCGTCGCGCTCGGAGGCCGCGCTGGTCTGAGAACTCTGGCTCGCGCTGCGCGCATCGTCGGCGGGCACCACTTTGCCGCCGGGGCAGGGTTGCTGGCTGTAGCTGCTGCCGCAGCGATAGATGTTCTGGGCCGCGGCCGGTGCGATCCAGCCGCTGGCCGCCAGGCAGAGCAGGGCGATCGTCAAGTTTCTTTGCATGGTTGTTCTCCTCCCTTTTTGAAAAACTTCAAACGCCTTCGGGCCGCGGCGGCTTGGGCCGCGGCGGCTTGCTGGTGTGCACCAGCAGCGTCGCCTTGTCCATTTCACCGGCCAGCATCGCGGGCACGGCCTTGAGCGTGCGCTCGATGCACTGCTCGATCGCGGTCCGCTGATCGGCGATCGGTCTGCGGAGCACCCAGTTCACCACCTCTTCCTTGACTCCGGGGTGGCCGATGCCCAGCCGCAGCCGCCAGTAGTCGCCGGTGCCCAGTTGCTCGTGGATGTCGCGCAGGCCGTTGTGTCCGGCATGGCTGCCGCCGAACTTGAGCTTGGCCTGTCCCGGCACCAGATCGAGTTCGTCGTGCGCGACCAGCATTTCCTCGGCGTCGATCTTGTAGAAACGCGCCAGCGCCGCAACCGAACGGCCCGACAGATTCATGAACGTGTGCGGTTCCAGCAACCAGATCGTGCGGCCATGCACGCTCGTGCGGGCCACCAGCCCGTGGTAGCTGCGGTCCGGAACGAGCGTGATTTTGAGTTCCCGCGCGAGCGCGTCCACCCACCAGGCACCCGCGTTGTGGCGGGTCGCTTCGTACTCGGGCCCCGGGTTGCCCAGGCCGACGAACAGTTTGATCATGGGAAAGATTATGGAGGCCGTCCAAAAAAAACGGCCCACGAAGGTGGGCCGTTTACATCGATCGTTGTGAAGAAATTACTTCTTGCCCTTGCCGCCCGACTTGCCACCGCCCTTTTCCTTTTCTTCCTTGGCTGCGGGAGCCTTGGCTGCGGCCTCGGGAGCCGCCGCCACCGGCGCGGCCGCGGCAAGCGGCGCGCCCTCGGCGGCTACTGCGCCTTCCTCGGCGGTTTCTTCCACTCCGCCAATCACGACCATCGACACGAGCACCGGGTTCGGCTTGCCGCGCGTAACGGCCGTCACGCCCTTGGGCAAGGTGATTTCGTTCAGGTGCAACGACATGCCCTTCTTCATCGCGGACAGGTCGACCTGGACGAACTCGGGCAGGTCGGCGGGCAGACAGGAGATATCGATTTCCGACATCACGTGGTTGACCACGCAGCCCTCGAACTTCACGGCCTGCGATTCCTCGGCGTTCACGTAGTGCAGCGGCACCTTCATGTGCAGCTTGGTCTTGGCGTCCACGCGCTGGAAATCGATGTGCAGCAGCTGCTGCTTGTACGGGTGCACCTGGATGTCGCGCAGCAGAACCTTGGCGGTGTTGCCGTTCAGTTCCATGTCCAGGATGGTCGAGTGGAATGCCTCTTTTTTCAGCGCGTGCCACAGCGCGTTGTGATCGAGCTCGATCAGTTGCGGCTGGCCTTCGCCTCCGTAGACGATCCCGGGCGTCTTGCCCGTATTGCGGAGACGGCGGCTCGCACCCGTACCCTGCTTTGCGCGCTCATAAGCGACGAATTTCATGACTTCCTCCAAAAAGAGTCCACCGCGACCAGTGTGACTCCGGTTTAAAAAGGCCCGCAACGCGGGCCGCTCAATGCCTCAGAACAGGTTCTCCTGTTCCGAGAACAATTGCATGACCGACTCGCCCTTGGCGATGCGCTGGATCGTCTCGGCGAT
>DATNCB010000642.1:0-5027 GCA_035571715.1 Ramlibacter sp. | reverse complement strand
CCGAACATCCCCACACCGCCCAGCAGCCCAAGCTGCTGGAACTTCCTGCTGCTGAACTGGGGGCTAGACAATGATTGGTGAATGGAACAACGGCACCGGCCGTCGCAAGTCCAGCGTCGCCCGCGTGTTCCTGAAAAAGGGTACCGGCAAGATCACGATCAACGACAGGGACATCCAGGAGTTCTTCGGCCGCCAGACTTCGATCATGATCGTCAAGCAGCCCCTGTTCTTGACGAACCACGTCGAGACGTTCGACATCCAGGTCAACGTGCACGGCGGCGGCGAGTCCGGACAGGCCGGCGCCACGCGCCACGGCATCACCCGTGCGCTGATCGACTATGACGCGACGCTCAAGCCCGTGCTGTCGCAAGCCGGGTTCGTGACGCGCGATGCGCGCGAAGTCGAACGCAAGAAGGTCGGCCTGCACTCCGCGCGCCGTCGCAAGCAGTTCTCCAAGCGTTGAACATTTTCGCGCTGCCGATACAAAGCCGCACAAGTTCGCTTGCTGCGGCTTTTTTCTGGCTGTATTGTTGAGCTAGGAGACAAAACGCCGAGATGCGCTTTCGACTGCTTCGCCGCCGCCTGACTATCAGCGCCCCGCGCATGGCCGTGCGCAGCGCCATGCCCTGGCCGCTGCGCTGGGCCGCTGCTGCGATCGTGCTGGGGTTTTGCGCGGCGATCAGCCTGTGGGCATTCGAGTTCGGCAAGAACATCGCCGGCCTGGACAGCGGTGCGAAGGAAGAACTGCTGCGCCTGCGCGAGGAAATCGGCAAGCTGCGCGAAGAGCGCGACAAGGCCCAATCGGTATTCAACACTTCGGCCAGCCTGATCACGGCCGAGAAGTCGGCGCAGGAACGCTTGGGCGTGCAGATCAAGACGCTCGAAGCCGAGAACCGCGCGTTGCGCGCCGACCTGGGCTTTTTCGAGAAGCTCATCCCCACCAGCGGGGCCGAAGGCATTGCCATTCGCGCCCTGCAGGGCGAGGTGTTGGGCGGGACGCAGCTGAAGTGGCAGGTGCTGGTGATCCAGCCCGTGAAGAACGCCCATGAATTCCAAGGCAAGCTGGAATTGAGCATCGGCGGCACCTTGAACGGCAAGCCCTGGTTGATGCAGCTGCCCGGCGGCGCGCAGCCGCTTCAATTCCGCCAGTACCGGCGCATCGAAGGAATGGTCGACTTGCCGCCCCTGGCCGTGGTAAAAAACGTTTCCGCCAAAGTAGTGGAAGGAACGGCCACCCGCGCCGTCCAGAGCATCAAGCTGTAGCCAGCCGGCAACCACGAGGAGCAACACAATGTTCGGCAAGAAAGCGCAACCCCCCATCAAGAGCCTGATCGCGCAGGGCAGCCGCATCGAAGGCAACCTGAAGTTCACCGAAGGCCTGCGCGTCGACGGCGAGGTGGTCGGCGACATCCGGGCCAATTCCGAGCAGCCCAGCATCCTTGTGATTTCGCAGGCGGCGGTGGTCCAGGGCGAGATCCATGCCGACCACGTGATCATCAACGGCACGGTGCGCGGCCCGGTGAATGCCAAGGAACTGCTGGAACTGCAGCCAAAAGCCCGGATCGAAGGGGATGTCTGCTACAAAGCGCTTGAAATGCACCAGGGCGCCATCATTTCAGGGCTGTTGCGCCCGTTCCTGCCGGCTGACGAAAAGCCCTTACTCAAGCTGGCGGCAAAAAACAACTGAGCTGCAAATCCCCTGCGATTGCAGTAGTATTTGTCTCGACGAGCCATACCGGAGTGCTTATGAGCGTAGTTGCTGAGAACATCGACACTGAAATGCCCGCCCCGCTGATCTTCACCGACAGCGCGGCCGCCAAGGTTGCCGACCTGATTGCCGAAGAAGGAAATCCCGACCTGAAGCTGCGCGTGTTCGTGCAGGGTGGCGGCTGCTCCGGCTTCCAGTACGGCTTCACATTCGACGAAGTCACCAACGACGACGACACGGTGATGACCAAGAACGGCGTCTCCCTGTTGATCGACGCGATGAGCTACCAGTACCTGGTGGGCGCCGAGATCGACTACAAGGAAGACTTGCAGGGCGCCCAGTTCGTGATCAAGAACCCGAACGCGGGCACCACCTGCGGTTGCGGCTCGAGCTTCTCGGCCTGACAGTTGCCGCTGTCGGCTAGGCCGGATACAAACAACCCAGCACACGGGCGCCTTTGGCGCCCGTGATGCTTTGCAGCTGCAGCTTTTCGCGCCGCACGGTCTTGCGCGCAAGCCACGCGAAAGCCATCGCCTCGACCTGCAGCGGGGGCAGGCCCCAATCGGCGCTCGAAGACACCTGCGCATCCGGCAACAAGGCCTGCAGGCGCCGCATCAGATGGACGTTGAGCACGCCGCCGCCGCATACGATCAGCCGGCGCAACCCGGGCTCGTGCTGCAAAACGTCGGCAGTGCAGGCCCGCGCCGTGAGTTCGGCCAGGGTCGCCTGCACGTCGGCCGGCGCCGCCGCGCTGAACCCCTGCAGACGCTCTTGCAGCCACGCCGGATTGAACAGGTCGCGCCCGGTGCTCTTGGGCGGAGGCTTGCGAAAGTAGGACTCGGCCAGCAACAGCTCCAGCAATGCCGGCAGCGGGCTGCCGGTGGCGGCCCAGGAGCCCTCGGCGTCATATGCCCGGCCCGTGTGCTGCGCGCACCAGGCGTCCATCAGGCAGTTGCCGGGGCCGCAGTCGAAACCCAGCATCGACCCGTCGGCGCGCAGCAGCGTGACGTTGGCGATGCCGCCGATGTTGAGCACCCCCACCGATTCGCCCGGCCGCCCGAACACGCCCTGGTGGAACAACGGCGCCAACGGCGCCCCTTGGCCACCGGCCGCGACGTCGCGGCTGCGAAAATCCGCCACCACGTCGATGCCGGTAAGTTCCGCCAACAAGGCCGGCTGGCATAGCTGCAACGTATAGCCGGTTCCGTCGAAGTCCTGGGGGCGGTGCCGCACCGTCTGGCCGTGCGCGCCGATCGCGCGGATAGAGCCGGAAACTCGGGCACTCACCAGCAGCTCCCCGACGACTTGCGCATAAACGCGCATCAGCGCATTGCCGGCCAGTGCCGCCCGATGCAACTCGTCCGGGCCGGAGGTGTTCAGGCGCAGCAGCTCGGCTCGCAGTTCGGCCGGAAACGGCGCGCTCGCGTGCTCGATGACCAGTGGCGATGTGGGGGAGAAGTCAGCGAGGACGCCGTCCACCCCGTCGAGCGAGGTGCCGGACATGAGGCCGATGTAGAGATCAGGCATGCGGCAATGTTAGCGGGCCGGCCTCGCCCACGCGGCGGCCTAGTCCGCGCTGGCCACCACGCTGCCCGATGTCGCTGCGGCGAGCTGCGAGCGCATCGAACGGGCCAGCCGCTCGAATTCGGGCCGGGCCGCGGTGCTGATCGGCACGGCGCCGCTGCGGGTCCGGGCGATTTCCATCGGGTCACGGTGCACGCCGTTCACGCGGAATTCGAAGTGCAGATGCGGCCCGGTGGCCCAGCCGGTCATCCCGACGGCGCCGACGTTCTGGCCCTGGTTCACGCTTCGGCCGGGCCGCACGTCGATGCGGCTCAAGTGCGCATACAGGGTCTCGTCGGTGTTGTTGTGCCTCACGATCACGACGTTGCCGAAGCCGTTCTGCTCGCCGGCGAACACGACGACCCCATCGCCGACTACGCGAACCGGCGTGCCGGTTTCGGCGGCATAGTCGGTGCCCAGGTGCGCTTTCCATCGGTGCAGGATCGGATGAAAGCGCGTCGCGAAGCCACTGGTCACGCGTGAAAACTCCACTGGCGATGCCAGGTACGACGTGTCCAGGCTCTTGCCGTCGGGCGTGTAATACGCGCCCTTGCGGCCCGGCTCCTGGAACCACATCGCCTGGTGCCGCTGGCCCTTGTTCACGAACTCGACCGAGAGAACCCGGCCGGTGCGCATCGGTTCGCTATCGGCCTCGAGCGCTTCATAAACCACGCTGAGGCGGTCGCCGCTGCGCAGGGCGCGGTGGAAGTCGATGTCGCCGGAGAAAATCTGGATGATCTGGGCCACCACCGCATCCGGAATACGCGCCTCGTCGGCAGCGGCGAACAGCGAACTGTGCACGGTGGCGCTGCCCATGCGGGTGGCGGGCACCAGCGGCGCGGTTTCGACGCGCGACACGAACCCGCCACCGGGCGTGTGTTCGATCACCAGCCGCTTGAAGGTGCCATCGTCTTCCGGCACCCAGCGCGCGCTGAGCTTGCCCAAGGTGTGGACCTCGGTGGCCTCTACCGTGACAGTGCGGCCGGAGCGGCCCAGTATCTGTGCGCGGAACGTCGTGTCGCCGCGCAAATAGGCGGCAGCCTGCGCATCGTCCACTCCAAGACGCGCCAGCAGCGCCTCCACGGTGTCGCTGGCTCGGCTGACATCGGTGCGAAACAGCTTGAGGCTGTTCACGTCGAGTTGCTGCATCTGATTTTGCAGCGGCAGGGTCTGGACGGCTTCCAGCACTTGGCGAACTGGCAAACTCGACGGATCGGGGCCGAGTGACGCCACCGCGAACGCGCCGCCGCCGGCGCCGAGCAGTAACGCGGCGATCAGTGCCGTGATGTGTTTGGGGTGGTGTTTCAGCGCATCGGCTGCGCGCGACAAAAGCTGTTCACCGGCGGCGCTGAAACCGTTCTTCAATGGAAAAATTCCTTAGAGGGAGAATCGACATTGTCCTACGCGCGCGTAGGCGCCGGCCTACAGTTACACATGAACCCCGAAAAGATGCCGGATCGGCGCAAAAATCCCGGAACTAGAATCGGCCACCCGAAAAAACTGGCGCGAGTATAGCGAGGGCACTCGAGCTCAGCCAGGAAAAACAGTTATGAATCAAGCCGTTGTTACAAAATTTCCCGTTACCGATCGTGTTCGCGAGGCACTCGCAATCACCCTGCGCGGCTGCCAGGAGCTGATTCCCGAAGAAGACTGGCTGCAAAAGCTGGCGAAAGCCGAGGCCACGAAAGTGCCGCTTCGAATCAAGCTGGGACTTGACCCGACCGCGCCCGACATCCACGTCGGGCATACGGTGGTG
>DATNCB010000641.1:0-2960 GCA_035571715.1 Ramlibacter sp. | reverse complement strand
GCCTGTCGGCCGGGCCTGGCCGCGCAGGTATCATCCTGCGCATCTCCTCCTGCCCGTAGCTCAGTTGGATAGAGCACCGGCCTTCTAAGCCGGTTGTCGGGGGTTCGATTCCCTCCGGGCAGGCCATGCGTCGCGGGAATGTGTCTCACATGGGACTATTCCGACCTTCCAATACAACCATTAGGCTACGACTCAAGGCACAACAATACAATGCCCGCATGTCCTTTTTGGGTCGCCTTGAATGCAACGCAATCGCCCTTCAGGTTGCGGACACATTGGACGCGTACGAAGTCACCTTGGATGCGTGGCTGGTCGAACCGGCAAACCTGATCCTGTACGAAAAACTGAGCTCCCAGGTCGAAATGATCAGGGTGATGTCGTCGAGCGCTCTGTCCCCGGCGACGGGTGCTCTGGCCGACCTGCTTCTCGCACACACGGATTTGACTTTCATCGTGCTGAAACAGCATCTCGTGAGACGGGACGCACCGACCGAGCAAAGCGAACAGCTGGTCAAGGCGAAGAAGCGTCACCACTTCACACTCTCCGAAATGCGTTTGCTTTGCGTCCGGCTTGGCACACGCCGCAGTTCGTAACGGCTGGTTGGCTTTTCGCTTCAGTGCCGCTCGTACTGCGTCTTGCCGAACAGGATTTCGCGCTCCTTCTCGCCCGTGATCGGGCGGCGCAATTCCGCTAGCACCTTCACGCCGCGCTGCACTGCCGGCCGATCGGCAATCTTGTTGAACCAGTCCCGCAGGAATGGATAGTCGTCCAGCACGATGCCCTGCCTTTCCCAGTTGCGCAGCCAGGGGAAGGTTGCGATGTCGGCGATCGTGTACTCGCTGCCGCCGAGGTATTGGTTTTGCGAGAGGCGCCCGTCGATGACGCAATAAATGCGCTTGGCCTCGTTGGTATAGCGATTGACGGCGTATTCCAGCTTTTCGGGGGCGTACAGCCGGAAGTGGTGGTTCTGGCCGAGCATCGGGCCGACCGTTCCCATCTGGAACATCAGCCATTGCAGCACCTCGTACTTCGCGCGGTCGGCCGGCGGCAAGAACCTGCCGGTCTTCGCCGCGAGATACACCAGGATCGCGCCCGATTCGAACAGCGAGATGGGCTTGCCATCCGGCCCGTTCGGGTCGGTTATTGCCGGTATCTTGTTGTTGGGGCTGATCTTCAGGAACTCGGGCTTGAACTGGTCGCCTGCGCCGATGTTGACGGGAATGGCGCGGTACTCGAGGCCGCATTCCTCCAGCATGATGTGGATCTTGTGCCCGTTGGGCGTGGGCCAGGAAAAAACGTCGATCACGGGGGTCCTTCCGGATGAGTTCGCTAATAATGCGACTTTAGGTGAAACGCCGGAATCATGTTCGATCGCATCAAGAAAGCTTTCTCATCGAGGGTTCCCAAGGAGGCCGGCGCGTCGGTGGCGCCGAATTCACAGCTGGCCCAGGGGCCCGTGTCGGAATGGGCGGCGACGCAGGGCTTCGGTTTTTCGGTGGACGGCACCGGCCGTGGTATCACCCTCGAAGGCGATGTCAATGGCAAGCCATGGCGCCTGCAGCAGGGAAGCCCTTCGCGTCAGTACATCCGCGGCGAAGAGGTCCGGGCGCGCGCCGAACTGGACGTTGACAGCGACGTGGCCGTGCTGGTGATGAACCGTCCGCTGAAAGAGGTGCTGGAAAAGCAGGCTTACCAGCTCTACACCGACAGCGTGCAGACGTCGGCCGACCCGCACCTGCCCGAGGAAATGCGCTGGCTCGCCATGTACGACGAGGTCGGCTGGGACGCCTTGCCGCGGGCGTTCTGGGACCGTTATGGCGTGCTGACGGACCGGCGCGAGAGCGCGGTCGCCTGGATCAATCCGTCGCTGGCCCGACTGATGCTGGAGTGGCCGGATGCCGCGACTTCGGCCGATGTGCCGTTCATGATGATGTTGCTGCGCGGCAAGGCCTACCTGCGCATGGAGTACACGCCGACGGACCTTCCCACGCTGCAGCATGCGGCGCTGATTTTCACCAGCGCCTGCGAGGCCGCCATGATCGGTTTGACTGGCGACCTGTCTCCTACGCGCGCTTGACGGCTGCCGCGGCCTCGCGGGTGGATACGCCGTATTTGCCCAACTCCCATTTCGCGATCGCGTTGCGATGCACTTCGTCCGGGCCATCCGCGAAGCGCAGCGTGCGTGCCGCGGCATAGGAGTGCGCCAGCGGGAAATCGCCGCAAACGCCACCGCCCCCATGCACCTGGATGGCCCAGTCGAGCACTTGCAGCGCCATGTTCGGCGCGACCACCTTGATCATCGCGATGTCGTTCTTGGCCACCTTGTTGCCGGCTACGTCCATCAGCCAGGCGGCCTTGAGCGTCAGCAGGCGTGACATGTCGATCTTGCAGCGTGCCTCGGCGATGCGCTCCTGGGTCACGGTCTGCTGGGCCACGGTCTTGCCGAACGCCACACGCGAGCTGGCCCGCTTGCACATCAGCTCGAGCGCGCGCTCGGCCAGCCCGATCAGGCGCATGCAGTGATGGATCCGCCCCGGGCCGAGGCGGCCCTGGGCGATCTCGAAGCCGCGGCCTTCGCCGAGCAGGATGTTGGAGACAGGCACGCGCACGTTCTCGAAGTACATTTCCGCGTGGCCATGCGGCGCGTCGTCGTAGCCGAACACGGTCAGCGGCCGCGCGATGCGGATGCCCTTGGTGTTGGCCGGCACGATGACCATGCTCTGCTGGGAGTGCCGGGGCGCCTGCGGATCGGTCTTGCCCATGGTGATGAACACGGCGCAGCGCGGATCCATCGCGCCGGACGTCCACCACTTGTGGCCGTTGATCACGTAATCGTCGCCGCTGCGCTCGATGCTGGTGCAGATGTTGGTGGCGTCCGATGACGCGACTTCCGGCTCAGTCATCGCGAAGGCCGAGCGGATTTCGCCTTCCAGCAGCGGCTTGAGCCAGCGCGCCTTGAT
>DATNCB010000640.1:0-2413 GCA_035571715.1 Ramlibacter sp. | reverse complement strand
ATGATCGTGTGCCAGTAGCCCAGGATGAGCGCGTGGATGCGGTCGTCTTCCAGGCCCAGCCGCACCGTGTTCTGGTACGTCGTCGGCGGCTCGCCACCGGTAATGTCCACCGGGTTGCCGGCCGCGCCAAACGGCGGGATGAATTTGCGGAACGCCTTGTCCAGGTCATCGGGCATCGGCATCAGCTTCAGGTTGTTGTCGACGCACGCATCCGACAGCAACACGCCCGAGCCGCCGGCCCCGGTGATGATGACCACGTTCTCACCCTTGGGCGTCGGCAGCATCGGCACGCCCCGCGCAAAGTCGAGCAGGTCGCGCAGGCTGCGGGCGCGGATCACGCCTGACTGGCGCAGCACGTCCTCGTAGACCTTGTCGTTGCCGGCCAGGGCGCCGGTGTGCGAGCTGGCCGCCTTCGCGCCCGCCGCGGTGCGGCCGGCCTTGAGCATGATGACGGGTTTTTTCTTCGAGACGCGCTTGGCCACTTCGGCGAAGGCGCGGCCGTCCTTCAGGTCCTCGCAATGCTGGGCGATCACGGTCGTGTTCTCGTCCTGCTCGAAGAAGATCAGCAGGTCGTCTTCGTCGATGTCCGACTTGTTGCCCAGGCCGACGATCGCCGATACGCCCATCTTGGCTGAGCGCGAGAAGCCGATGATCGCCATGCCGATGCCGCCCGACTGCGACGACAAGGCGGTGGTGCCCTTGACGTCATAGGCCGTGCAAAAGGTGGCGCACAGGTTGGCCGGCGTGTAGTAGAAGCCGTAGATGTTCGGGCCCATCAGCCGGATGTTGTACTTGCGGCCGATCTCGATCAATTCGAGCTGGCCTTCCATGTTGCCGGTCTCGGCGAAACCGGAGGGAATCAGGATGGCGCCGGCGATCTTTTTCTCGCCGCACTCGATCAATGCCCCGGGAACGAACTTGGCGGGGATCGCGAACACCGCGGTGTCGATCTCGCCCGGCACGTCCTTGACGCTCTTGTAGGCCTTGTAACCGAGGATCTCCGCGTCCTTCGGATGGATCGGGTAGATCTGGCCCTTGTAGCCGCCGTTGATCAGGTTCTTCATGACCGAGTTGCCGATCTTGCCGGTCTCCGACGACGCACCGATCACCGCAAGCGATTTCGGCTGCATGATGCGCTTCATCGACACCAGCACCTCGGCTTCCGGTGGGCGATAACGCGGCGTCTTGGGTGAGAAGTCGACCACGATGCGAACATCGGCGGCGATCGCGCCTTCCTTGCTGGCGAACACCGGGTTCAGGTCCATCTCGGAGATCTCGGGGAAGTCGCTCACGAGCTGGCTGACCCGCACGATCAGCGACGACAGCGCCTCCCGGTTGACCGGATCGCCGCCGCGCACGCCCTTGAGCATCTCGGCCGCCTGGATGCCGTCCAGCATCGACAGCGCGTCCTCATTGGTTGCCGGGGCCAGCCGGAAGGTGATGTCCTTGAGCACCTCGACCAGCACGCCGCCCAGGCCGAACGCGACCAGCTTGCCGAAACTGTTGTCGGTCATCGCGCCGACGATCACTTCCTGGCCGCCCTTGATCATCTGCTGCACCTGCACGCCCAGGATGTGCGCGTCCGGCTTGTACCTTTTCGCATTGGCGACGATGGTGTCGTAGCCCTTGGCTGCCTCTTCGGCGCTCTTGACGCCCACCAGCACGCCGCCGGCTTCGGTCTTGTGCAGGATGTCGGGCGAGACGATCTTCATCACCAACGGAAAGCCCATCGAAGACGCCAGCTTCCGCGCCTCTGCCGCGCTGCCGGCCACGCCTTCCTGCGGCACGCTGATGCCGTACGCGTCGCACACCTGCTTGCCCTCGGGCGCGGTGAGCGAGTCGCGCCCGGCTGCCTTGACGGAATCCAGAATCTGCCTGACCTTGGTGTTCATTTTTTGCTCCGCAAAAAATAGAGGTGAAAACGTGGCGCCTTGCGGCGCCCCGAACTTGAAATTCAAATAACTTTGGAAGCCTTCAACTCCGCGATCTGGTCTTTGGTGTAGCCGAGCTGCGCCAATACTTCCTCGGTGTGCTCGCCCAGCAGCGGCGAGCGTGTGACTTCGGTGGCGCTGTCGGACATCTTGATCGGGTTGCCCACGGAGAGGTACTTGCCGCGGGTGGGATGGTCCACTTCGACCACGGTGCCGGTGGCGCGCAGCGACGGCTCCTGCGCGATCTCCTTCATCGAGAGGATCGGGCCGCACGGAATGTCGAACTTGTTCAGCAGGTCCATGGCCTCGAACTTGTCCTTGGTCATGGTCCATTCCTCGATCCGCGCGAAGATCGACTTCAGGTGCGGCAGGCGGGCCTTCGGCGTGGCGTAGTTCGGGTCGGTGATCCAGCCTTCCTCGCCGATCACCTTGCAGATGGCCGACCACACCGGCGCCTGCGTGATGAAGTAGATGTAGGCGTT
>DATNCB010000639.1:0-1693 GCA_035571715.1 Ramlibacter sp. | reverse complement strand
CTAGCCCGCATTTCTCACAACAGCGTTCAGTTTGAGCGGGCGCCTTTGGGATTACGGAGCCGGCTGAGGACTTTCGGCGAAGGCGCGCGGGCGGGTTGCCGTATTGGCGGCTTGGGCAGGCTCGGCGCTGATCCTGTGTTGTTGGTCCTTGGGTGCGCGCGGGGCGGCGTCAGGCCGCGGCGGCGGCTGGAGGCTCGCGCAGGCGCCGCAGCCGCTCGACCGCGAGCGCGAACACTGCCTTTGTTGGGCAGGCGCTGGTGAAGGCGAGCTTGATGCGGCGCACGCTCACGGTGACCACAGCACCGATCTTGATGAGCTTCAGGCGGATCGTGCCGGCGGTGGCGTTGGCCAGCTCGGTGCCCGCCAGGGCCAGACGCCGCACCGCCTCCATCAGCACGTAGGCGAGCGAGGAGAGCCATAGGCGCAGCTGGTTGGCGCGCATCGTGCCGGCGCTGGTGCGGTCGGCGAACATGTCGAGCTGGCACTCTTTGATGCGGTTCTCCATCTCGCCGCGCGCGCAGTAGATGCGCTCATAGAGTTCCTGCCCGCCGATCTTGTCGGCCCCGAGCGAGGTGACGACGAAGCGCGGGTTGGCTCCCTTCTCCAGGTGCTCGGCCTTCCCCACCACACGGCGCGAGCGCGACCAGCTGTCGAGCGTGCGATAGGTCAGCTCCTTGAAGACGCGCGCGGCCTTGCCCGTCGCCTGGAAGGCCGCCTTGGCCTCGGCCAGCTCGGCGGCAATCATCGGCTCCAAACGCTTGTTGCGGGCGAGCCCAAAGACGTATTCGACGCGGTTCTCCTCGCACCAGCTCATCAGCGCGTCGCGGGCGAAGCCCGAGTCCGCCCTGAGCCAGATCTCCACCTCCGGCCATGCCTGGCGCAGGTAGGCCACGATGCGTGCGATCTCCTCTTTCGCACCGGCCGAAGCATCGATGTTGGCCCGTCTCAGCTTGGCTACCAGCAGGTGCCGGCCGTCGAAGATGTAGAGCGGCAGGTAGCAGTATGAGCGGTAGTAGCCGTGGAAGAAGCGTCCCTCCTGGTTGCCGTGCAGTGGATCGTCGGTGGCGTCCAGATCGAGGACGATGCGTTTGGGCGGGCTCTCGTGAGCCTCGATGTAGAGGTCGAGGAACACCCGCTCCAGCGCCGCCTCGTCCACGCCGATCCTGCAATAGCGGCTCGCCTCACCCAGGAGGCCGTGCTCCAGCCGGTTGAGCGTCGACTTGCCGGCCAGCGTGGCCACCACCGGCTTGCCCTGTGCAAACTCCGCCGGCCGGGGCCGCAGAGTATCGGACACCAGCCCCAGGGCCGGATCGAAGCGCAGCTCGTCGTGGTCGTTGAGGTCCTCGTGACCGAGGACAATCCCGTGGACGCGCTGAGCGATCAGCGTCTCGAGGCGGTGCTCCACAAGGGCCGGGTTGCGCTCATCGCGAAAGCAGCGCGCCACCTTGGCTGTCAGGCCGATCGCCCGGTCCGCCTCGCGCAACAGCGGCGCGCCGCCGTTCGAGGTGACATCGCCGCCGTCGAAGCCACCCACAACCTGGCGCCCCGCGAAGCCTTCAAAGACCAGAGTCGTCGCGCTACAGTCTGTTCCCATCGGCCGGGTCTCCTACGTCAGCAGAAGCGATTGTTCGCACAACCACTTTCACTGATTCGGCCCGGCCGATGCCAAAGCTCTCGTGAGATATCCGGGCTA
>DATNCB010000638.1:0-5039 GCA_035571715.1 Ramlibacter sp. | reverse complement strand
GCACCATGTGCCCCTGCATGCGCTGGAACCGCACCCAGATATCGGCCTGGATGTACTCCATGATGTGGCCGATGTGGAACTTGCCGTTGGCGTACGGCAGCGCGGTGGTGACGAAGAGCTTGCGCGTGGGGGACATGGGATTTTCCAGAGGGAACCGGCGATTTTAGCGGCGCTGTAACAACTGTCGCTTGACCCGCTTGCCGCTGCCCACATCTGCACCATGTGGTCGTAGGGTTTTGCACCGAGTCGTTACACTGCACGACGAACAGGAAAACTCACAAACCCATGGCTACCCAAGACCACTTGCTCCAGGCCCTTGCGGCCGTCACCGACCCGAACACCGGCAAAGACTTCGTCAGCACCAAGGTGCTCAAGAACTTGCAGGTCAATGAGGGCGAGGTTTCCTTCGACGTCGAGCTCGGCTATCCGGCGAAGAGCCAGATCCCGGCACTGCGCAAGGCGCTGATCACGGCGGCCAAGAGCGTGCCGGGCGTCAACAACGTTTCGGTCAACGTCACCAGCCGGGTCGTCGCGCACGCGGCCCAGCGCGGCGTGGCGCTGTTGCCGAAAGTCAAGAACATCATCGCGGTGGCGTCGGGCAAGGGCGGCGTCGGCAAGAGCACGACGGCGGTGAACCTGGCGCTGGCGCTGGCGGCAGAGGGCGCGGCGGTCGGCCTGCTCGATGCGGACATCTATGGCCCGAGCCTGCCCATGATGATGGGCATCAACGGCCGTCCGCAATCGGCCGACGGCAAGACCATGGAACCGCTGGAGAACTACGGCGTGCAGGTGATGTCGATCGGCTTTCTCGTGGCGCAGGACGAGGCCATGATCTGGCGCGGCCCGATGGTTACCCAGGCCCTGGAGCAACTGCTGCGCCAGACCAACTGGGCCGATCTCGATTACCTGGTCGTCGATCTTCCGCCCGGCACCGGCGACATCCAGCTGACCTTGTCACAGCGGGTGCCGTTGACCGGCGCCGTGATCGTCACGACGCCGCAGGACATCGCGCTGCTCGATGCCAAGAAGGGCATCAAGATGTTCGAGAAGGTCGGCGTTCCGATCCTGGGGATCGTCGAGAACATGGCCGTGCATATTTGCAGCAACTGCGGCCACGCCGAACACATCTTCGGCGAGGGTGGCGGCAAGCGCATGGCGGCCGAGTACGGCATGGATTACCTGGGCGCGCTGCCGCTGGACATCAAGATCCGCGAGCAGGCCGACGGCGGCAAGCCGACCGTGGTGGCCGACCCTGACGGCGAGCTTGCGGCCGTGTACAAGGGCGTAGCGCGGCAGATGGCAATCAAGATCGCCGGCAAGGCCAAGGACTTCTCGTCCAAGTTCCCGAGCATTAAGATATCCAAGGACACCTGAACCAAGAACACTACGCGAAGGGAAGGCAGGCATGAAAGCACTGGTCGCGGCGTTGCTGGCCATCGCGATGAATGGCAGTTGGGCGGGCCTGGGAAGTACCCCCGCCAACTTGGGTCCGCGCATGCTCGCGGCGCAAAACATTTCCGGGTCGACCGGGCTGGCCACCTATACCGATGTCCAGAAGAAGCTGGAGTCCGGAACCGTCGTGCATGAATACGTGGACGCGCAGGGGACCGTGTTCGCGGTGTCCTGGTCGGGGCCGTACCTGCCGGACCTGAAGGAAATTCTCGGCAGCCACTTCGACACCTTGGTCGCGCATGCCGGGAACGCACGCCGGGGCGGGCGATCCCCGCTGGTATTGAAGCAGCCCGACCTCATGATTGTTTCAGGGGGCCATATGGGCGCTTTCGAAGGCCACGCCTGGCTGCCGGCGAAGCTGCCGGCGGGCTTCAAACCGGGCAACATCAAATGAGCACCGGCGGCGTGGCAATCGCGCGGCCAGCGCGTCCGTTTTTCTTCCTTGGCTTGTTGCTCGCCGCGCTTCTCGCCGGCTGCGGCGGCGGCGGTTCGGGCAGCGCGCCCGCGTCGTCAGTGTCGACCCCGGTGGCGAACACGCTGGCAATCACCGTCGACCGCGGGCCCGACGGCACCTCGATCAATTCGCCGTTTGTCACCGTGACGGTGTGCGTGCCGGGAACGACGGATTGCCGGACCGTGGACCATGTTCTGGTCGACACCGGATCGTTCGGGCTGCGACTGGCAGCGTCCGTCATCAATCCGGCACTGGCGCTGCCGGCCGTGACCAACGCGAATGGACTGCAGGTGGGGGAGTGCGGACACTTTGCGAGCGGCTTTGTCTGGGGTTCGGTACGGCGCGCGGACGTCAAACTTGCGGGCGAAACCGCAGCGAACCTGCCGATCCAGGTGGTTGGGGATCCGGCGACCATTTTTACCGCCGTGCCGCGCAGCTGCAGCAACACGGGTTTCAACTTCGGGACTAACCTGGGCGCCAACGGTATTCTGGGTGTAGGCGTGTTTGACCAGGACTGCCCCACTTGCGCCAACAGTGCGGCGCCGGCCGTTTACTTCGGGTGCGCGGCGATTGGCTGCTCATCGACCACATTGCCCTTGGCCTCGCAGGTGTCCAACCCGGTTCGCGCCTTCGCCGTCGACAACAATGGAGTCGCAATGGTACTGCCCCAAGTTCCAGTGGGCGGCACGGAGAATTTGTCGGGGACTTTGATATTCGGCATCGGCACGCAGTCGAACAACCAGCTCGGAACGGCGACGGTCTTCACGACCGACAGCAACGGCAATTTCACGACCGTCTACAAGGGCGCCACTTTCGGTTCCAGCTTTCTCGACAGCGGGTCGAACGGGATATTTTTCGATGATCCCACCATCCCGGTGTGCTCCGGCTTCTATTGTCCGCCGGTCCCGTTGACCCTTTCCGCGATCAACAGGTCATCGAGCGGGGTTTCCGGTAGTGTCAGCTTCACCATCGAGAGCATCCAATCAATCGGAAGCCGAACTGTGGCGGCCAACCTCGGCGGTGACATCGGCCAGGCCGGGGCCTTCGACTGGGGGTTGCCGTTCTTCTTCGGCCGCAAGGTCTTCGTCGGCGTATCGGGTGCTTCGACCCCGGGCGGAACCGGTCCGTTCTGGGCCTACTGACCGTTGGCTATCGAATAGCCTCGCGGGCCGAGGGGCCCGTGCGGCGCCGTGCAACGTCCACGCAAGAGGCTGGATGTAAAGTAGCCGGATGACCGAACACCCCAGCATCGAGGTTGCCGTGATCATGCGCCGCGAACGCATCGATAACCGCTGGCAACCTTGGCGCTGGGCACTGCAGGACGTCGTCCCGAACGAAAGCACCTTCGGCAGCCAGCCGCGGCTACTGCTCAAGACCGAAGACGAAGAGCGCTGGCTGCATGCCGGCTTCACCGTCGAGCTCTTTCGCGATGACGCGGAGGGCTATTACCTCAACGCCACGACCCCGGCCCCGTGCTGGTTCGTTCTGTGGCGCATGGAAGAAGAGGCGGGTTTGAGCGATGAGCCGATTGCTCGACCGGCCATGGTGTCGCTGAGTTATCACGACGGCGGCCGATGGCTGGACGCGCAGGAAACGGTGGAGCAGGTGCCGGCCCCGCCTCGCGTGATCGAGTGGATGCGCGCTTTTGCCGACGAGCACTTCGCCGTCGAACCCAAGAAGCGCAAGCGTCCGGAAAGTTTCAAGCCATTGCAGGACCGCTTCGGCAACCCGGCGTCGGTCACCACTGAAAAGCCATCAGGTGGAGGCGGCAATGAGTGATGGATTTCTGGGCAGATGGTCGAAGCGCAAGCTGGAGGTGAAGCAGGGGAAGGCGGCTCAGGCGGACCCCTTAGACGTCTTGCAGGTGCCCCCACCCCAACCCTCCCCCGAAAGGGGAGGGAGTGAAGAGCAGGGTGAGGGAAAAGTAGATTTCCCTCCCCCTCCGGGGGAGGGCAGGGGTGGGGGCAGCGCAGACGAACCTGCACCTCTCACCCTCGAAGACGTCAAAGCTCTCACCGCCGAGTCCGATTTTTCGCGCTTCGCAGCCGGCAACGTATCGCCCGAAGTGAAGAACGCGGCAATGAAAAAACTGTTCGCCGATCCGCGCTACAACGTGATGGATGGCCTGGACGTGTACACGGGCGACTATTCCCGGCCGGACCCGATTCCCCACGCAATATTGCGCAAGCTCGCCAGCGCCAGGTTCCTCGGCCTGTTCGACGAAGAGGAAAAGCAGGAGGAGGAGCAGGCCGCGCGCCAGGCAAGGGATGTTGCGGATAACCCCACCCGGCAAACAGTGGCACAGTCCTCAGCGTCGCCCCAAGCAGTACCCGAAGTACCCGAGCTTCCCGAACATGCCGACCCTGATCTGCGATTGCAACAAGACCATGCCGCTCCAGGAGAAGACCCTGGGCGCGGCACTGGGTGAGGAACTGACCCTTCATTCCAGCCTGTGCCGCCGCGAAGCCGGCGCTTTCCAGCAGGCCGTCCAGGGCGGCGCGGAAGTAGTCGTCGCCTGCACCCAGGAGCAGCGCCTGTTCGGCGAGATCGGCCAACAAACCGCGGGCGCGGTGTCACCGGTCAAGTTCGTCAACATCCGCGAGACGGGCGGCTGGAGCCGTGACGCGTCGCGGGCGATGCCAAAGATCGCCGCCCTGCTCGCGGCCGCGCATTTGCCCGACCCCGAGCCGGTACCGACAGTGACCTACAAGAGCGCCGGCCGCCTGCTCGTCATCGGCCCGATGGAGCAAGCCGAACGCATCGCGGCATTTGTCGGCGACGTGCTGGACGTGACACTGTTCACGCAAGGCGGCAGCGGCGCGCAGGAGCGGCGCTTCCCGGTCCTCGGCGGCCGGATCGAAAGCCTGACCGGCTGGTTGGGCGCATTCGAGCTCGCATGGAGCCGCAACAATCCGATCGACCTCGATCTGTGCACGCGTTGCAATGCCTGCGTCGCAGTCTGTCCGGAAGGCGCGATCGGCCTGGACTACCAGATCGACCTGGCCCGCTGCGCGTCGCATCGCGCGTGCGTCAAGGTATGCGAGGCGGCCGGTGCCATCGATTTCAGCCGCGAGAGCGAAGCGTGCAGCGAGCAGTTCGACCTGGTGCTCGACCTGCGTGCGGCCCCGGCGTT
>DATNCB010000637.1:0-2149 GCA_035571715.1 Ramlibacter sp. | reverse complement strand
TAGTCGAGTCGCCGTTGCCGGGCGCGCTCAAGTCCGTCGTGGCGGGCTTGCCGGATGGCTTCGCCGCGACCGGTGTGCTCGTCGTCGGGAGTCACGTACCCGATCGCTTCGTGCAGCCTCACGGAATTGTATTCCGTTCGGACTCTTAGAAGTTCGGCTTCCAGCAGCGACGGCTCGGCGATGGTCTCCAGGTGCGGCCACTCACCCTTGATGTGGCCGAAGAACGACTCGATCCACGCCTGATCCTGCGGCACGTGAGGGCGGCCGTGGTGTTGGGCGATGGCCATCAGCGCCATGAACGCTCGGGTATCGCGGGCGGTCATCGGCGGCCCGTTGTCGCTGACGGCGAGCAGGATCGGTCGGCGCGGGTCATCAGCTTGCAGGTCGAGGCGTTCGTCGGTGAGCAGCTCCAGCAGCCCCTCGATCTGCAGCGCGTGCTCGAAGATCACCGTGACCTGGGTAGCGGTCTCCTCGACCGAAACCAGGGTGTCGATCCACTTACGGGAGACCATGTCCACGATCGCGAAGCAGACCCGACGGGCGCGGGTGAAATGTGTGGCATCCCAGATCCATATCCGGTTCGGTTCCCATACCAGCCAGTCCGGCCACGGCCGCTTCTCGGTCCGTGTGCGCGGTGCCGGCTCGGGCAGGGTGAGCCCGTGTTCGATCAGGACGCGGCGGAACGTGGACGGCGAGACCCACACCAGATGCTGGTAGGAGCCGCGGTGGGCCAGCTTGCGATGGCTGCGGTCGACGGTGCCCCAGCGTTCGGCCACGTCGAGGATCGCGGCGATCTCCTCGGACAGCAGCGCGTGCACCGGATGCCCGCCCGGCGCCCGGTCGACCAGGGTGCCGGTGTCGCGGCGCCGTACCCGCCAGCGGTGTAACCGGGAGTCGGAAACCTGCCACAACCCGCACACCCAGGTGTGAGCCAACCCGGCCGCGACCGCGTCGTCGACGCTCTTCAGGACGGCTTCCTTGACGTCGGCGGGGACCCGCGCCGGCACCGGCCCGCTCAGCCCCAACCGGATTTTCCCCGCACGACCGACAGCTCGATCGCCTGCGCCTTGACCGCCTCGGTCAGCTGCGCGATCTCCGCCCGTGCCGCCTCCAACTGCCAATCGCGTGGCGTGCCAGGTCGTCCCGGTTTGCGTGCCAGCGCGGCCAAGGCGGCGTCCTTGACCGTGCGCCGTATCCCGATCACCGTCGATACGTCGATGTGCCACTTGCGGGCGGCCTCGGCCTGGCTGATCTCGCCCGCGGTCACCTGCAAGAAGATCTCCCACTTGGTCTCCGCGGACAGCTTCGACGGACGGCGACGGCCATTGGGATCGGGCATGAACGGCTCCTCTGAGGTCACCCGAGAAGACTGCCAGCCTTGGGTAATTTCTCACCCCGATCTCTGCGGCGAAGTCAGACGCAAACCACATGGTGGTGCTCCTTCGTGGAAACTTAATCTGGACTCGTTGTGACTCAATCCTTTTGGGATCGATTCCAGTCTTCGCTCGAATCAATAGTGGTTTGCTGCTGGGGTTGATGAAGATTTGATGGTGGATGGGGCTTTATCTTGCGGCCAAGTATTGGGCGGACGGGCATGGCCGAGGCGACGTCGCTCGGTGGCGCGTGTCAGTGAGCCGGTGTTAGCCCCACGGGAACCCGCGCCAGCGGCCCTCCTGGCCGGTAGCAGTGCAGAACTTGACACCACCTGACCTAATTGCCCTGACAAGATTCATCCCCAACGGCTCTCCTCGTTGATGGGCGCGTCTGGTTGCGGGGCGCCACAGGAAAGAAGTGCAATCCCGTTCACGTTCGCCGGGTACGGCGCCGACAGATCGGTGATGCGCGGCGATCACCTTCGCGCGCTCGATGTCGCGTTGAGCGCCGATCTTCGTCAGCGTCCCGGCTTGCCCTGCGGACTCAGCCCATAGCGCCTACGGCGGGGTTAGAAGGTCCCCGCCCTAGGCGCACGGTCGTTGTTAGTGGTGGAACAGCAGGGCGCCCATATCCGCGCCGAATGGCTGCTGCTGTTGGGCGGCCTGTTGCGCGGCGGCGCCGGGGGTAGCAGTGATTTGGGCATTGCCCTGGCTCTGCTGCACGGTTGCGTCGGCCGCGGCGATCGGTGCCAAACCAATTGCTGCCGCGCAAGCGG
>DATNCB010000636.1:0-2358 GCA_035571715.1 Ramlibacter sp. | reverse complement strand
CTTCGACCACATGATGCTCGACGGCCTGGAAGACGCCTACGAGGCCGGCCGCTCCATGGGCACCTTCGGCGAGGAATGCGCCGCCAAGTACCAGTTCACGCGCGAGGCGCAGGACGCGTTCGCGACCGCCAGCGTCAAGCGCGCTAAGGCCGCGACCGAATCGGGCGCCTTCGCCGCCGAGATCACGCCGGTCACGGTGAAGAGCCGCGCCGGCGAGGTGGTGATTTCCATCGACGAAGGTCCGGGCAAGGTCAAGCTCGACAAGATCCCCACGCTCAAACCCGCGTTCAAGAAGGACGGCACCATCACCGCCGCATCCAGCTCGAGCATCAACGACGGCGCCGCGGCGATGGTGCTCATGAAGGAGTCCACCGCTGTGCGCTATGGCAGCAAGCCGATCGCGCGCATCGTGGGTCACGCTATGCACGCGCAGGAGCCCAACTGGTTCACCACCGCCCCGGTCGGTGCCGTGCAGAAATTGCTGGCCAAGACCGGCTGGAAGGTCGGCGATGTGGACCTGTGGGAAGTCAACGAAGCGTTCGCCGTGGTGCCGATGGCGCTGATGAAGGAACTCGGGGTCAGCCACGAAATCCTCAACGTCAACGGCGGCGCCTGCGCGTTGGGCCATCCGATCGGCGCCTCGGGCGCGCGCATCATGGTGACGCTGATCCACGCACTGAAGGCGCGCGGGGGCAAGCGCGGCATCGCCACGCTGTGCATCGGCGGCGGCGAAGGCACGGCGGTGGCACTGGAACTGCTGTAAGCACAGTCCTCGTCATCGGGGCATCGCGCGGCATCGGATTCGAATTCGTCCGGCAGTACCGCGCGGAATGGGACCGCGTCATCGGCACGGCGCGCGATGACGTGGGACTCAAGCGCATCGAAGCGCTGGGAGCGCATGCGCTGCCGCTGGACGTCACCGATCCCACCGGCGCCGCCGCGCTGCGTGCGCAGCTCGAAGGCGAGAAGATCGACATCGCCATTTACGTGGCCGGCGTCTATTCCCGGGGCGATGCCGGCGCGCCGCCGGCGCCGCAAGAGTTCGACCGCGTGATGCACACCAACGTGCTGGGCGCGATGCGCACGCTGGTGCAGATCGCGCCGTTGGTGGAGGGTGCCGATGGGCGCTTCGCTTTCATCACCAGCGAGATGGGCCAGATCGGCAGGGTCGCCTCCAGTCACGGCTGGATCTACCGCGTGAGCAAAGCCGCGCTGAACATGGCGGTGGCATCGGCCCAGCCCAATTACCCGAGGGCGACTCTGGTGGCGATCAACCCCGGCTGGGTGCGCACCGAACTGGGCGGGGCCGGCGCGCCGTTGGACGTGGAGCACAGCGTCGCCGCGATGCGCCTGACCCTGGCCGGCCTCACGCGCCGGCACAAAGGCGCGTTCCTGAACTACGACGGCCGCCGCTACAAGATTTGGTGAGTCCCAACACAAGGTGAATGCGCGATGCTGCTGACCCAAGACCAGGAAATGATCCGCGACGCGGTGCGCGCGTTCGCCCGCGAGCAGCTTTGGCCCAACGCGCCGCGCTGGGACAAGGAGCACTACTTTCCGAGCGAGGCGCACCGCGGGCTGGCGGCGCTCGGTGCGTACGGCATCTGCGTGCCCGAGGAATTCGGCGGCGCCGATCTCGACTACGTCACGCTGGCGCTGGTGCTGGAGGAAATCGCGGCGGGCGACGGCGGCACCAGCACCGCCATCAGCGTCACCAACTGCCCGGTCAACGCCATCCTGATGCGCTACGGCAGCGCGGCGCAAAAGAAGCGCTGGCTGGTGCCGTTGGCCCAGGGCGAGATGTTGGGCGTGTTCTGCCTGACGGAGCCGCATGTGGGCAGCGATGCCTCGGCGCTGCGCACCAGCGCCGCGCGCGATGGTGACGGCTACGTCCTGAACGGTGTCAAGCAGTTCATCACCAGCGGCAAGAACGGCCATCTTGCCGTCGTGATCGCGGTCACCGACAAGGGCGCGGGCAAGAAAGGCATGAGCGCGTTTTTGGTGCCGACCGACACGCCCGGCTATGTCGTCGCGCGGCTGGAAGACAAGATCGGCCAGCATTCGAGCGACACCGCCCAGATCAATTTCGACAACTGCCGTATCCCGGCCGACCACCTGATCGGCGACGAAGGGCAGGGTTACCGGATCGCGTTGTCGGCGCTTGAAGGTGGGCGCATCGGCATCGCGGCGCAGAGTGTGGGCATGGCGCGCAGCGCATTCGAAGTCGCGCTGGAGTATGCGAAGGAGCGCCAGAGCTTCGGCACCGCGATCATCAACCACCAGGCCGTGGGCTTTCGCCTGGCCGACTGTGCCACCCAGCTCGAAGCGGCGCGCCAGCTGATCTGGCATGCGGCGACT
>DATNCB010000635.1:0-2865 GCA_035571715.1 Ramlibacter sp. | reverse complement strand
GCGACATCATAACCGGTTTTTCCCGGCGATAATGTAATGTTAGCAAATTATATTCTTCCCTTACCATCAGAGCAGCCGGTCGATGGCCTCGAAGTCGATGACCTGTTCGGCTGAGGAGCGGATGAGGTCGATCTTCTCGTCGTCCTCGAAACCGATCTTGGATATGTGGCCGGTAATGGTGGAATAAACCTCGGCGGTGGAGGCCAGTATCCGGATATAGGGGATGCCGCTGTCGTCCAGTATCTGCTGGGTAATGGCCGATATGGGGGCGTGGCCGGGAATGACGAGGCCGGCGATCTTCTCCCGGTACGCGGGGATATGGTAGAGGGACGAGAGGGTGACGATCAGTTCGTCCCGCGAACTTGTCGAGATCAGTAGCGTCGACTTTTCCAGCAGATCGATCACTTTCTGGGACGACGCGGCGCCGAGCTGGATGTGGTGGACGATCCGGCTGCGTGCCGACGGGTCGCCGTTGAGCGGATTGCCGAGGAGCCGGGAAATGTGGTTGAGGGTCGGGTTTGCCAGGGTCGGCGAGTAGTCGAAGGCCCCGGCGACCGGGATGTCGAGAGGAGCCAGGGCTTTCGCCAGATAGCCCAGGGACACGGACCGCTTTTCCGGCAGCAGGCGGTTGACCAGCAGCAGCTTCACCGGGCTCCCTTCGGCCCGGTAGAGGGGGAGATTCAGCAGCACCGAATCGATCACATTGCCGATGCCGCCGCCGCTTACCATCACTACCGGCGCGTTGCAGAGGCTTGCGGTCCGGCCGTTGCTGAGCCCGACCACCGAACCGACCCCGCCGTGTCCCGCCCCCTCGATGACCAGAAAGTCGTACTTCCGTTCCATTTCCCTGCAGGCGGTGACGAGCCTGCCTTCAAGTTCGGCAGTGGTGAAGCGGCCGTCCAGGTACTCCTTGGTCGATCCCCGGCCGAGCACCACCGGCGACATGAGGCGGATATCCTCCTCCATGCCGAAAATGCGGGCCATCAGGGCTGCGTCCTTGTCAACGACGCAGCCGTTGAATTCCTGGCACTTGGGGCCGACCGCCTTGATGAAGCCGACCCGACGGTATTTCTGCAACGCCAGATGAACCAGCGACAGGCTGATGGTGGTCTTGCCGGTGTTCTGGCCGGTAGCTGCGATAAACACTTTTTTGCACATGCGTTGAGGCGCCCCCTCTGTTTCGGGTGTTATACCGGTTCTATGGTGTCGTTCAGGTATTTGTTGATGGACGCTGCGGCCTGCTTGCCGTCGCCCATGGCCAGGATAACCGTGGCCCCGCCGCGTACCATGTCGCCGCCGGCAAAGACCCCCGCCAGGCTGGTGGCACAGTCAGCGTCGACAACGATGTTGCCCCAGGAGTTCAGGGCCAGATCCGGCGCCGTGGCGGTGAGAAGCGGGTTGGCCTTCGTGCCGACTGCGTTCACCACCACATCGGCCGCCAGGTCGAACTCCGATCCTGGCACGGGCACCGGTTTGCGCCGCCCCGATTCGTCCGGCGGTCCCAGTTCCATACTGCGGCAGCGCAGGGCGGATGACCAGCCGTTCTCGTCGGCTACGATCTCCAGCGGGGCGGTCAGCATGACGAATTCAACCCCTTCCTCCTTGGCGTGCTTGATCTCTTCAACCCTGGCCGGCATTTCCGCCTCACTGCGGCGGTACACGATCATTGCCCGATCGGCACCAAGCCGGCGGGCGGTGCGGACGCAGTCCATGGCCGTGTTGCCGCCGCCGATGACGGCGACATTTTTCCCCCGAATGATTGGGGTCGTGGCCTCAGGGTTGCGGCCGGCCTCCATCAGGTTTACCCGGGTGAGGAGTTCGTTGGCCGAGTAGACCCCCTTCAGGTTCTCCCCCGGGATGTCGAGCATGGTCGGCAGGCCGGCGCCGTTGGCAATGAAGACCGCGTCGAATTCTTCCCGCAGCTGGTCCAGAGTGAGGGTCTTGCCGATGATGACGTTGCAGTCGATGACGACGCCAAGCTCAACCAGGCGGGCCACTTCCACGTCGATAATCTCCTTGGGGAGACGGAACTCGGGGATGCCGTAGCGCAGCACTCCGCCCGTATCGTGGAGCGCCTCGAAAACGGTGACCTGATGACCCGCGCGGGCCAGCTCTCCTGCTGCGGTCAGGCCGGCAGGACCGGCGCCGATCACAGCCACCTGCTTGCCGCTGGCTGGCGGGAGAACATCGGCGGTCACTTGCGACCGGTTAGCCATGGCCCAATCGGCCACGAACCGCTCCAGGTAGCCGATGGCAACCGCTTCGCCCTTGACGCCCCGCACGCATTTGGCCTCGCACTGGGTTTCCTGAGGGCAGACCCGGCCACAGACCGCGGGCAGGGCGTTGTCTCCCTGCAGCAGGCGGGCAGCTTTCGGCAGGTCCTCCTGCGCCAGGGCGTCCAGTACCTCGGGTATGGAAACACCTACCGGACAGCCGTCCACACAGGGACGGTGCTTGCATTGGATGCAGCGTTTGGCCTCCTGCACGGCGGCGTCCAGCTCCAGACCCCGGTTCACCTCGGCAAAATTGCGGCTGCGCACCGTGGCGTCCAGTTCGGGCATATGGACCCGGCTTATGGCCAGGCGCTCTTTCATGGTCAGATCGTTAGCCATTGGCTACCTCCTTGAGGAGACGGCAGTCGCCAACGGCGTGGTGCGCCTTGGCCTCGAAACCGCGGTACGTGGTTAACCGGTCGGCCAGAACGGCAAAATCGACCTGGTGACCGTCGAATTCCGGACCGTCGACGCAGGCGAATTTGGACTCGCCGCCCACAACGACCCGGCAGCCGCCGCACATGCCGGTGCCGTCGATCATGATCGGGTTGAGGCTGACCAGGGTTTCGATAGCGTGGGGGCGGGTAAGTTC
>DATNCB010000634.1:0-2076 GCA_035571715.1 Ramlibacter sp. | reverse complement strand
AAGGCACTACGCCGTGGCAGCTTCAACTCCGTGCCCGACCTCATCACCGCCATCGAGGAATACCTCGACGCCCACAACCACGACCCGAAACCCTTCGTCTGGACCGCCACAGCGGAATCGATCCTGGAAAAGGTCCGCCGCGGCCGCGTGACCCTCGAACAAGTAGTTACTCAATGACGGGACACACCACTAGCCTCAATTTTTCGCGCGACCTGTTCGGGTCGGATGTAGTGCGTGCTGGGCGGCGTGTTGGGTTAATTGTGCCGGATGGGTATGGCAGGTCGGCCGGTGTCGCTCGGGGGCGGGCTTTCCACGGCCGGTGGGGTCCTCGGGTCGGGTGGCGGGTGAGTTGTTGTTCAGGGGAAGGCGGCCCGAAGTCGTTGCCATCCTTCGGATATCGCGGCGGCCCAGCGCCAGGTGGCGTCGATGCGTAAGCGGATTTGGCGGGCGCCGCGGGTGATGCGGGCGGCGACATGCAGGACCCGGTAGCGGAAGGTGTCGATCTCGCAGGTGGCCAGATCCGGCTGCTCGGTAAAGCCGATCAGTTTCGACCAGGCCACCAGATCGGTTGCGGCCAGGATGATTTCCAGCCAGGCGGCATTCGCCTCGGCCCGGTGACAGGGCAGGTTGCGCAGGCCGGTGGCCTTGGCCTCTCGGATGCGGTCCTCGACGCGGGCGTGTTGGCGGTGGCGCAGTTCCAGGCCTGCGAGTTGACCGGGGACGACACCGGTGGGGGTGTCGGTGATGAACGCGGTGACGCGTAGCCCGTCGGAGTCGGTGAACCGTAGTTGCGCGCCGGGATGGGGGCGTTCTTTGCGCAGGATCAGCCGGGTCCCGTTGGGCCAGTGGCTCATGTCGACCAGCGAGGTGGCTTCGGCGACCCAGGCGCCGTCGCGGATGCCGCCGCTCGATTCGATCGCCGGATACCAGCTGTCGCCCTCGTTGAGGGTTTCCGCCGCGTCGCGAACCCGGGCGTCGACGGCGTAGCCGAAGGAGAACCCCACCCCGACCGCCCGGCAGGCGTCGGCGAAGGTGTGGGTGGCACCGGCGGAATCGCAACGCACCAGAACCTGTGGCCCACCCCGATCGTCGGGGGTGGGTCGGTAGGCCGCCGGCAGCGACTCCAGCGCCCACTGCAACACCTGGACGTGGTCGGCGGCGGTGTTGGAGCCGGCGTTGCCCGGGCGCAGCAGCCCGGCCAACGCTTCGCCGCCAGCGATCTCGGAGCGGTCCAAAAACGCCAGCAGCGAGTGGTGACCCCACGTCTTCTTCCAGGTCGCGGCCGCCTGCTCTTTGTTGTCGGAGTGATCGATCGTGATGGTGGCATCGATATCCAGGTGCAGCCATTCCCCGGGCGCCGGTGCCGCCCCGGCCGCCCAGGCCTTTTCCCGGGCATGAGCGCGGGCAGCCCGGATACCGGGCAGATGCTTGGCGTCAATCCGCGCATCGACGAGGCGCCACATCGTGGTCGTCGACGCCGCAGCACCGAAGACATGTTCACGGTCACCGCAGCGCTGCCCGACCCCGTCGATGCAGTCCGCCCCGCCGGCGACCGCGGCGGCCAGATCGGCGAACACCGCACCCGGCGCATAGGTCCACGGGCCCCGATACGTGTCCGCCAATGCGGCCGTGACCTGCGCTGAGAGCCCGGTCAGCCCCGCCACCTCCTGCAGGATCCCCACCCCGGCGTGCGACACGACACCATGGCCGTCCGCGGACACTTTCACCCGGGCAACCGCTGCGCTATTGTTCACCTGCGAAGTGCCTTCCGATAGGCGTTGTGGAATCCTCAACAAATCCCACTATGCCTTGCAGGACAGGCACTTTCGCGCATTGACACACACCCCCAACGACATATGCGCGAGAAATCCAGGTTAACACCCCTTATTGGCAGGCTCCTAGCTGACCAAGAGCCTCCTGGAAACCGCTCAGAATGGCGAGACGACCGAACACCACGGCTATTGGGAAACAGAACCCACCGGGGCGCGGCGGTCAAGTCCAGGGACGTGGTGTACGACGTCGTCGTGTGATTCTTCGACTTGATGGTTCAGGCGGTCAGTGCCGCCGGGGTGGCCT
>DATNCB010000633.1:0-1914 GCA_035571715.1 Ramlibacter sp. | reverse complement strand
CTCACCGATGGCGCGACCGAAGCGCTGCTTACAGCCGGCTCCGACGAATTGAACGCCACCTATCTTGAGAAGCTCGTCAGCGGCCAGTGGACCGGCACCATGAACCTGACCGAACCGCAGGCCGGCTCGGATCTGTCATTGGTGCGCACGCGGGCCGAGCCGCTGCCCGATGGCACCTACAAGATTTTCGGCACCAAGATCTTCATCACCTACGGTGAGCACGACATGGCGGAGAACATCGTGCATCTGACTCTGGCCCGCGTGGCGGGCGCGCCAGAAGGCGTCAAGGGCATCAGCCTGTTCGTGGTGCCGAAATTCATGGTCGGCAAGGACGGCTCGATCGGCGCGCGCAACGACGTGCATTGCGTCAGCATCGAGCACAAGCTGGGCATCAAGGCCTCGCCGACGGCGGTGCTGCAATTCGGCGATCACGGCGGCGCCGTCGGATATCTGGTGGGCCAGGAGAACCGCGGTCTCGAATACATGTTCATCATGATGAACGCGGCGCGCTACGCGGTCGGTGTGCAGGGCATTGCCGTTGCCGAGCGCAGCTACCAGCAGGCGGTGGAGTACGCCCGCGAGCGCATCCAGTCGCGGCCGGTGGATGGCTCCATGAACGCCAGCGCGCCCATCATTCATCATCCGGACGTCAAGCGCATGCTGATGACCATGCGCGCCTGCACGGAAGGATGCCGTGCGATGGCAAGCGTGGCCGCGGCCGCCTACGACGCGGCGCACCATCATCCCGATACCGAGGCGCGCAAGCAGAACGAGGTGTTCTACGAGTTCCTGGTGCCGCTGGTCAAGGGCTACAGCACCGAGATGAGCATCGAAGTGACGTCGCTGGGCGTGCAGGTGCACGGCGGCATGGGATTCATCGAGGAAACCGGTGCCGCCCAGTACTACCGCGACGCGCGGATCCTCACCATCTACGAAGGCACGACCGCGATCCAGGCCAACGACCTGGTGGGCCGCAAGACCGCGCGCGACGGCGGCCAGGCCGCCAAGGCCGTTGCCGCGCAGATCCAGAAGACCGAAGCGGAATTGGCGAAGCGCGACAGCGTAGCGGCGCGTGCCGTGCTCAAACGTTTGGCCGCCGCGCGCGAGGCGTTCGTGCAGGTGGTGGACTTCGTCGCCGGCAACACCAAGGCATCGCCCAACGCGGTGTTCGCGGGCTCGGTGCCCTACCTGATGATGGCGGGCAACCTGGTGGCGGGCTGGCAATTGGCCCGTTCGCTGCTGGTGGCGGAAGACCTGCTGGCCAAGGGCGAAGACAAGGCTTTCATGCAGGCCAAGATCGCCACCGCGCGTTTCTACGCCGACCACATCCTGAGCACGGCACCCGGTGTGCGGGACGCGATCGTCGAGGGCGCGGAGAGCGTGACGGCTTTGGCGATCGATGCGTTCTAAATTCCCCGGAGAAGAAATGTCCCACCTCCCCAAGGCCCTGCGGAGTCTGTCCATTCCCGTGATCGGCGCGCCGCTATTCATCATCAGCAACCCCAAGCTGGTGATCGAACAGTGCAAAGCCGGCATCGTCGGATCGATGCCCGCGCTCAACGCACGGCCCGCGTCGCAGCTGGACGAGTGGCTGCACGAGATCACCGAGACGCTGGCGGCGTATGACCGCGCTCACCCGGATGCACCGGCTGCGCCATTCGCGATCAACCAGATCGTGCACAAGAGCAACGACCGGCTCGCGCACGACATGGAAATGGTGGTCAAGTACAAGGTGCCGGTCATCATCACGTCGCTGGGCGCGCGCACCGATGTGAACGATGCCATCCACAGCTACGGCGGCATCGTGCTGCACGACATCATCAACAACATGTTCGCGCACAAGGCGGTGGAGAAGGGCGCCGATGGCCTGATCGCCGTTGCCGCCGGCGCCGGCGGACACGCCGGCATCAAGAG
>DATNCB010000632.1:0-6331 GCA_035571715.1 Ramlibacter sp. | reverse complement strand
ACGGGCGAGGTCGCGAGTCTTCCGCAGATTGCGCGCCCCGATCCGGCCCAGACCCGGCGCGGCAGGGCGGGCGACCCGGAGCCGCTCGAATGGCGCGACAGCCTGGCTACCGCACGCGAACTGCCGGAGGAAAGACTGGTTGCGCTCGAATGCAGGCAAGCCGCCGCCTGGATCGCGCAGCATATCGGCACCGGCACGCAGCCGCAGCACATCATGGTGCTGGCCCGCAAGCGCGACCGGCTGGCCGTGATGGAAGGCGAACTGCGGGCGCTGCACATCCCGGCGCAGCAGCCCGAGAAGAGCGACCTGTGCGACGCGCCGGAGGTGCAGGACCTCGTGGCGCTCCTCGACGTGCTGGTTTCCCCGACGCATGACCTGTCGCTCGCGCGCGCGCTGAAGTCGCCGCTGTTCGGGTTCGATGACCAGGCGCTGGTCGCGCTGGCTCTGGCGGCGCGTCAGGCTCGGGAGAGTGGTGCTCCAGTGCCCTGGTTCGAGTTGCTCCAGAAACGGGACGGGCTGCCGCCTGACTTGCACGGCGCCTGCGCCACGCTGGCGCGCTGGAAGCAGTGGGTGGATCGTCTGCCGCCGCACGACGCGCTGGAGACGATCTATCACGATGGCGACGTACTCGCGCGCTTCGCGGCGGCGGCGCCCGCGCCGATGCGTGGTACGGTGCTGGCCCGCTTGCGCGCCTTGCTCGGCGCCGCCTTGCAGATCGATGGCGCGCGTTACGCCACGCCTTATGGATTCGTGCGCGCACTCAAGGCGGGCGGCATCCCGGGCCCGGCCGTGTCCGCAGCGCAGGCGGTGCGTCTGCTGACGGTACACGGCGCCAAGGGACTGGAAGCTCCCATCGTGCTCATCCTGGACAGCGATGGCGCGCCGCCGCGCGCGGAAACCATGGGTGTGGTGGTCGAATGGCCAGGCGAAGCACCGGCGCCATGGCGCTTCGCGTTCATCGCCAGCGAGACCCGGCCGCCGCCTTGCAGCGCCGAGGCGCTCGAGGTGGAAAAAACCGCGCGCCAGCGCGAGGAACTCAACGCCTTGTACGTGGCGATGACACGTGCCCGCAAGCGCCTGGTGCTGTCGTCCGTGGAGCCACACATCGCCAGCGAGGTGAGCTGGTGGCTGCGACTGCAGCCGCTGTGCACGGCGCTGGAGCCGCCGCAGGACGCCAGCGCGGCGCCTATCGTGGATCGCGCCACTGAACGCTTTGCATTGGCGCAGTTGCCCGTGCTGACCAACGCTGGGCCGCGCGAGATCGTGCAGGCGACCGCGAAGCCGATGCCAGACTCGGACGAATCGCGCTTTGGCCAGGCCTTGCACCGCTTGCTCGAAGGATGGACCGGCGGCCCGCGCAACTTTGCCCCGGCGCAGGTGCTGCGGGTCGCCCGCGAGTTTGCATTGAGCGAGGCCGCCGCCCGCGAGGCGGCCGCCATGGCCGAACGCATCCTGGCCGGAGAGGGCGCCTGGGCCTGGGACAGTGCGAGCGTGGATTGGCAGGCCAACGAAGTGCCGCTGCATCACGACGGCGATCTGCTGCGGCTGGATCGCCTGGTACGGCGCACCGCCAGTGGCGAATGGTGGGTGCTCGATTACAAAGCCGCGGCGCGGCCGCAGCAGCAGGCCGAACTGATCGACCAGCTGCGGCGATATCGGCTCGCGGTGCAAGCGGCCTGCCCGGGCGCGCCCGTCCAAGCCGCGTTCCTCACCGGGCAGGGCAAATTGGTGCCAGTCGCGTGAGCGTCGCGGTGATCGGCGCTGGCCCTGCCGGACTGATGGCTGCCGAAGTTTTGTCGCAGGGTGGCCAGCAGGTGCGCGTGTTCGATGCCATGCCTTCGGCGGGACGCAAATTCCTGCTGGCGGGCAAGGGCGGACTGAACCTCACGCATTCGGAAGCCTTCGACGCGTTTGCGTCCCGCTATAGCGAGCGCCGCCCGCAGATCGAGCCGCTGCTGAAGGACTTCGATGCGCAAGCGCTGCGCGCGTGGGCGCAAGGGCTCGGCATCGCGACCTTTGTCGGCACCTCCGGACGTGTGTTTCCGGCCGATCTGAAAGCCGCGCCCTTGTTGCGCGCCTGGCTGCAGCGGTTGCGAACCGCGGGCGTGCAATTCCACATGCGCCACCGCTTTCTCGGCTGGACCGGGGACGGCGCGCTGCGCTTGCAAACTCCGCAAGGCGAGCAAGCAGTGCGCTGCGATGCCGTGGTGCTGGCGCTGGGCGGCGCGAGCTGGCCGCGCCTGGGCTCCGACGGCGCGTGGGTACCGCTGCTGGAGCAGCGCGGCGTCGGTGTGGCGCCGCTGCAGCCAACCAACTGCGGCTTCGATGTGCGCGGCGGCTGGAGTGAGTATTTCTCTTCGCGATTCGCCGGCCAGCCGTTCAAGTCGGTGGCGATCCGCTTCCACAGTTTCGCGCGTCAGGGCGAATTCGTTGCCACTGCAACTGGTGTCGAGGGCAGCCTCATCTACGCGGCTTCCGCGCTGCTGCGCGACGAAATTCGGGCTGGCGGCAGCGCCACCTTCGAACTGGACCTGCTGCCTGCGAAAACCGCGCAGCAGGTGCTCGCCGAAGTGGCGCATCCGCGCGGTTCGCGTTCGCTGCCCAATCATCTCAAGAGCCGGTTGGGCCTGGAAGGCATCAAGCTCGCGCTGTTGCACGAATTGTTGCCGAAGCAGGACCTGCAAGACCCCGTCCGGCTGGCGGCGGCGATCAAGGCACTGCCGGTCACTTTGGTTGCGCCGCGGCCGATCGAAGAAGCGATCAGCACCGCGGGCGGCGTGCGCTTCGAGGCGCTCGACCGGAACCTGATGCTTCGCAAGGCACCGGCCGTCTTTTGCGCCGGAGAGATGCTCGATTGGGAGGCGCCCACTGGCGGCTACCTGCTCGCGGCCTGTTTTGCGACGGGGCGGGCCGCCGCGCGGGGCGTGTTGAATTTTCTTGCAGGCGGCGACGGGGCCAGCCAAGGCTGAGCTTCGTGCGTTAGAACTTGGTGCGGTAGTAGACCATCGGTTTGCCCTCGCTGCGGCGCAGCGTCACTCGCGCGCCGCTTTCGAGCTGCAAGCCGAGAAAGCCGCGATCGGCCACGAAGCCGGCTGCCGGGCTGGAGCCGATCTGCATTTCGAGCCGGGCCCCATAACTGGGCTCGCGCGTCTGCACCAAGGTGAGTGTGTCCGGCGGAACCAGCCGGCGCCACGCCGCGACATCGATGCGGTAATTGCTGTCCAGCGTGTAACGCCAGCGCAGGCCCAGATCCACGATGGGCGCGGTGCCGAAGTAGGGCCCCGCCGCGGAGAACGACGGCCCCTCCGTCGTCGTCATGCCAAGCAACAGGCCCAGGGCCGAACGGCGTGGCGGCATCCACGTCATGTCGATGCGCGAGGTGCGGGTCGACCCGTCGGTGCTGTCGAATCGGGGCAGGGACGATGCGGAGAGTTCGAGCTGCAGCCGCGCTCTTTCGTCTGGGTTCGTGCGCGCTGCTGCGGCGGCCAGGGAGGGTTCGACGTCGAGTGCCCAGGCGCCGGAACCGGCCAGCCCGAGGAACAAGGCCACTGGCACGCGGAGGCCAAGCCGTGCAACGGCGTTCGACCGACCCAGCCCGCGTGCAACGACGGCATTCATGCCATACCTCCGACGGTGAGGCAGTCTAGGTAGCAAACGACAGGTAGAGGTGTCGGACGTGGTCCAACGTGAGAGTCAGCCGTTGCTGCGGCCGCGCGTCAGCGCCGCGCGCGAGTGGGGTGAAACAAATGGGGATGGAAATTTCCCCAAAGGCGGGTCCCTTCCCCCACCGGTTTTCTCATGCTCATCCGTGGGTACGCCTCGCTTTTCGGCCCCTGCCTCCCCGGTGCTTGCGCCAAGTCCCTTGCGGCACGGTTATTGCTGCCAGATTGAGTTAACGCTTCGTTGTCTGGAGGCTGTCTTGACGTTCGCTACTTTCGACCCATCATCCACTGCCGTGGAGAGCCTTGTCGCGGCCATTTTTTCAGGAAACGCGGGAGCGACACTGGTCAGTGGTTCGGTTACCGCGCTTTTTGGCAGTCCGCCGGGCGAGCCGAGCACCATTTCCTTTTACGACGGCACGATCACCGCGCTCAACATCGGAGCCGGCTTGCTGTTGACCTCGGGAGACCCGACTCCTCCACAGAGCAACACCGTAGCCAATTACGGCGTGAATGCTGGCGGCACCACCGTAGACGACCAACTGCAGGCGACGGTGAACGCTGCGTTCCCCCTGGCGGGGCCGATCCATGACGTGACGTACCTGCAGTTCCAGATCAACGTCACCGATCCCGCTGCTGTGGGTTTGCGTTTTGACGTCGTGTTCGGGTCGGACGAATTTCCCGAGTTTGTCAACTCGAGCTATGTGGACGTGGCCGGTGTCTACGTCAACGGGGTCGACTACGCCTTGTTCAATAGCGATCCCCTCCAGCCACTTAGCGTGGTCCAAGCCAATGTGGCCGCCGGCAACTTCCGGGACAACACAGCGGGCAATCCCGCACCTATTCCCATCGAGTACGACGGCGTTTCAGTCAAGCTTCAGGTCTCCGCGCCGGTGCACCTGGGCGTGAACACCATCAAGATCGCGATTGCCGACACCGGCGATTCAATCTACGACTCCGGCATTTTCGTTTCGGGCCTGCAGACGGTGGACTATGCCGGATACGGCTTGGCGCAAGAGGTGGAGGTCCAGGCACAGACCGAGGTGGTGGACACAAACTCCAACCAGGTCTACCACGGCGACAACTCGGCGAACCTGATCAAGCTGGTGAGCGGCCACGATGTGGTGGACGGCGGCCCTGGGGTCGACACCGTGGAATATACGTTCGGCCTGGCGGAGATCCTCGGGGGTGGGTCCTATAGCTGGAACGGGCACTCGCTGTCGCTTAATGTCGGCGGAAACTCCAGCACCCTGGTGAACGTCGAGCGTGTCCATCTTGGCGATGGCGGCCTCTACGCGCTGGATACCAGCCCGGGTGGCAATACCTACTCCGCTTACGCGTTGCTGCAGGCCTGGTTCAACCATGCGCCTGATCAGGCGACGCTCAGCAGCTGGATCGCAAAACTGGACCTCCAGTCGGGCAGCCACGCAGTGGGCGCCGTCGCGCAGCAGATGATCGACCTCTATGCCCCGGGCGTGGGCAACGCGGCACTGATTGGAAACCTGTACCAGAACATCATTGGCGCGGCGGCTCCGTCGGGGTTCGCCGAGGAACTTGCTTCTCAGGTGGGTTCAGGAAAACAGTTCGCGACGATGGGCGACCTGTTCGCATTCGGAGCCATGCTCAGCCAGAACACCCATGAAATCGTGGGTATCGTGGGCTCGATCGTGGCCCTGGACGCAAGCTTCTTCTAGCGCAACAGTGGCGCAACGCCCTGGCTGTGGGAAATGAGGTTGACGAGCCTTACCCCCGGCACTGGCTCCACAGTTAGGGCTGCTTGGTTCCCCACCTGACCCGGTTGGCCGCTTCACCATGCGGGGAGGCCCGTCAACCGATATTGTAGGCGGGGACTATGCCCCTCGCCGTCTGCGGGGCCGGCATGAGGCAGCCCGTAGAATTCGGCGCATGTCGTACCTCGTGCTTGCCCGCAAATACCGGCCCAGGACCTTCAGCGAGATGGTCGGCCAGGAGCACGTGGTCCAGGCGCTGAGCAATGCGCTGACTCAGCAGCGGCTGCACCATGCCTATCTGTTCACCGAGACGCGCGGCGTCGGCAAGACGACCGTGGCGCGCATCCTGGCCAAGTCGCTGAACTGCCAGGGACCGGACGGGCAAGGCGGCATCACGGCGACGCCGTGCGGCGTCTGCCAGGCCTGCACCGAGATCGACAGCGGGCGTTTCGTCGACTACACCGAACTGGACGCCGCCTCTAACCGTGGTGTCGACGACATGCAGTCGCTGCTGGAACAGGCGGTGTACAAGCCGGTCCAGGGGCGATTCAAGGTCTTCATGATCGATGAAGTGCACATGTTGTCAGGGCACGCTTTCAACACGATGCTCAAGACGCTGGAGGAGCCGCCCGAATACCTCAAGTTCGTGCTGGCGACCACCGATCCACAGAAGGTGCCAGTGACGGTGCTGTCGCGTTGCCTGCAATTCAACCTGAGGCCGATGGCTCCGGAAACCATGCAGGAACACCTGGTGCGGGTGCTGCAGGCCGAAGCTGTCGATGCGCAACCGCAGGCCTTGCGCTTGCTCGCTCGCGCGGCGCGGGGCTCCATGCGCGATGCACTGTCGCTCACCGACCAGGCCATCGCCTTTGGCGCCGGCAAGCTCGAGGAAGCGGCCGTCCGGCAGATGCTGGGCAGCGTGGACCGCAGCCATGTGGTTCG
>DATNCB010000631.1:0-4615 GCA_035571715.1 Ramlibacter sp. | reverse complement strand
ACATCGCCGATGGCGAGTTCTTCGTGCTGCTCGGCCCCAGCGGCGCCGGCAAGACCACGACGTTGCGCGTCATCGCGGGACTCGAACAGCCCGATAGCGGACAGGTGAGCATGAACGGCGAGGACGTCACCACGGCGGCGCCGGCGCAGCGCGACTGCGCCTTCGTGTTCCAGCAGTATTCGCTGTACCCGCATTTGACGGTGTTCGAGAACCTGGCGTTTCCGCTGCGCGCGCCGATGCGCCGCATGCCGGAAAGCGAGATCCGGCTGCGCGTCCAACGCGTGGCGGCCACGCTGCGCATCGAAAGCAAATTGCAGCGCAAGGCGACGGCCCTGTCGGGTGGCGAAATGCAGCGCGTTGCCATCGGCCGCGCCCTGGTGCGCGAGCCGCGCGTGTACCTGATGGACGAGCCGCTGTCGTCGCTGGATGCGCAGCTGCGCGAGGAACTGCGCGTGGAACTCAAACGTCTGCAGCGCCAAAGCGGCGCCACCGTGGTGTACGTGACGCATGACCAGGTCGAAGCCACGACGCTGGCTGACCGCATTGCGATCCTGCAGGAAGGCGCCATCCAGCAGGTCGGGACGCCCGAGCAGATCTACGAAACACCCGTGTCGGTGCAGGTGGCGCAGCGGCTGGGCTCGCCGCCGATCAACGTGCTGCCGGCCGACTGGTTCTTTGCCCAACACCCCGCCGAGGCGGCGAGCGTCGGCATCCGGCCCGAGGATGTCCAACTGGCCGGCGAGGGCGAGGGCTTCGAATGCACCGTGATCGAATCGTCGCTCCTTAAGCACCACGTCATCGCCGAATACGCCGGCGTGGAGGTGCGCGCGCGCCTCATGCAAAGCGTCGCGCCGGCACCGCAAAGCCGCATCCGGCTGCGCTTTCCGGCCGCCCAGCGGCTGCTGTTCGACCAGGCGGGCCGGCGCCTGGTCGCGTGAGAAACCCATTTGAAGCGAGACCATTTCCATGAACACCCAAGACATCATCGCCGCCGTCGAAGCAGTGCACGCCGGCATCCTGGCCAATGAGGACCAGATCGAATCGCTGGACCGCGCCATCGGCGACGGCGACCACTTCATCAACGTGCGGCGCGGCTGCGAGGCCATCACCGCGCTGAAGGCCGAACTGCTACCGTTGCCGCCGGCGCAGGCGTTTTGCCGCATCGGCATGAAGTTGCTCAGTACTATCGGCGGCGCCTCCGGGCCGCTGATCGGCAGCTTCTTCATCTCGATGGGCCGGGACCTGGAAGGCACGGCCGAGCCGGACGAGAAGCGTTTCGCTCGCGCGCTGGCCGCCGGCGTGCAAGCCATCAAGAGCCGGGGCAAGGCTGAACTGGGCGAGAAGACGATGCTGGACGTGCTGATCCCGGTGTCGCGGCTATTGCTGCGCCTGGTGGACGAAGGCAGCGACCGCGACACGCTCTGCGCCAAGCTCAAGCAGGAAGCCGAGTTCAACATGCTCGCCACCCGCGACATGATCGCCACCAAAGGCCGCGCTCATTTCCTCGGCGATCGCGCGCTCGGGCACATCGACCCGGGCGCCAAGACCAGCCAGGTCGCGCTGTTCGCGGTGTGCGATTTGCTGACTGCTTGAAATCAAACTTGACCGCCCCGCATTTGACAAGGATGCATATGAAAAAATTCGTCAACGACATCGAGCAGTTGCTGGCCGAATCGCTGCAGGGCATGGCAGCCGCGCACGCCGACCTGCTGGACCTGCACCTCGATCCGACCTTCGTCACACGCAAGCAGCCATCCCAGCCCAAGGTGGCACTGATCTCGGGCGGCGGTTCGGGCCACGAGCCGCTGCATTGCGGCTTCATCGGCAAAGGCATGCTCGACGCAGCCTGCCCCGGCCAGGTGTTCACGTCGCCCACGCCCGACCAGATGCTGGCCGCCGCGTTGGCGGTGGACCGCGGCCACGGTGTGCTGTTCATCGTCAAGAACTACTCTGGTGACGTGATGAATTTCCAGATGGCCGCCGAGATGATGCTGCAGCCCTGCGCCACCGTGCTGGTCAACGACGACGTGGCGATCGAGCGCTCGACCCACGGCACCGGCCGGCGCGGCGTGGCCGGCACGCTGATCGTGGAGAAGATCGTCGGCGCGGCGGCCGAGGCCGGTGCCAACCTGCTCCAATGCAAGGTGGTGGGCGATCGCGTCAACAGCCGCACGGCATCGATGGGCGTGGCTTTCACCAGCTGCACCGTGCCGGCGGCGCGCCGGCCGACTTTCGACATCGCCGACGACGAGATGGAATTCGGGGTCGGTATCCACGGCGAGCCGGGCCGCCGGCGCGGTCCGGTCCGGCCGGCGCAGGAACTGGTCGACGAGCTGTTGAGTGCGATCCTGGGCGACCTGCATCCGAAGCCGGGGTCGCAGGTCCTGCTGCATGTCAACGGCTTCGGCGGCACGCCGCTGCTGGAGCTGTACCTGCTTCATCACTGCGCCAACCAGGTGCTGCAAGCGCAAGGGCTGAAGGTCGCGCGGTCGCTGGTGGGCAACTACACCACGGCGCTCGAGATGGCCGGCGCCTCGCTCACGGTGACCCTGCTGGACGAGGAGCTCAAATCGCTGTGGGACGCGCCGGTGCATACGGCGGCGCTGAGGTGGTAGGGGCGGGGCTAAGGCGGCTTTCCCTTCGGAGCGACGACCTCCGCAATAGTGCCGATCTTCTTGCGCAACTCAAGCGGACTGGAGATTCCGAGTAGCGGCTCGAGTGAGGCACCCGTGCCGACGACAGTGATGTCGCCGTAGTCAAGAATCCGGCCCATCAGGCTCTGGTCAACATGCACGCTCTCCACCTTGTTGAGGTTCATCTCAACTGTGTTGCGGGATATGAGTCCGCGCTTGGTGATGATGCGCCTGTCGGTCAGAACCAGTTCAGTAGTGTGCCGCCGGATGACCGCGAAGAAGATCAAAGCGAGGCCGATAAGCAGTGGTACCGCAATCATTGCAAGGGACTCGACCGCGTGATTTTCTGTGGCAACGTAAGCGCCGACCGCAGTAAACAAGAAAAAACAGCCAACGAGATAAGAAAGAAAAAACTTCCAGCGGGAAATGGCGGCGCGATGGACGATTTTTTCACCCTCGGCCAGTACGGAATCAACGTAGGAACTCATCTGCTCGCGGCCTAGTGTTTGTCCTGCTCGAACATGGCCGCAAGCGTCTTTTCGAGTTCCAACCCGACGGTCTCGAGAACGCCCTTCAGGCCGTCTCCTCGTTGGACCGCTTCGCTTTCTTCACCCGGCGGAAGACGCCGGATTTCATCGAGTTCCTGGGCGAATCGGTCGCGATCGCGCTGAATTTTCGTGAGCAGTGCTGTGGTTTCGACGCCATTGGCCCCCTTCAAGGAAACTCCACGAGCCCGCACCATCAGCTCGTCAATGTGCCGAAGGTGCGATTCTGATTCCAGGATGTGTTGCTCAGTCAGATCGATCATTGATCATTTCCTTTCAGATTTTTGAGTGAGAGAGCGGGGCACCGCGCAGTACGATGCGCGCGGGCACATTCCGGCGGCCCAAGGCCGTCAAGTGCCCGCCGGCCTTGGGCCGTCTCCGCGGACGGGTCAGCGCGCTGGCGCGGGTACCGGAACGACGACGACCGTGTCGCCTGTCTTGCCACGTTGGCCCGTCGCGCCGGTGTCTCCCGTGTTGCCCGTGGCGCCGGTGTCTCCCGTGCTGCCTGTCGCGCCGGCGTTTCCGGTGTTCCCCATCGCGCCTGCACTGCCGGTGTTCCCCGTGCTGCCCGTATTGCCGGTCGAACCAGTTTCACCAGTGGCACCGGTGGCACCTGGCGCGCCGGCGGGACCGGGAACGGTGATGACGGCCGGCACCGGGGCCGGAGCCACGACGACCTCGCGCTGGCACCCGACCAACGCCACGGCCACCACGGCCGTCGAGAAAGCTGCTGCGTATTTCATGAGAACTCCTGTCAATCGAGAGAAAACCGCCGGCCTGGACAGAAATTTGCATGGGACGCGGTTCACTGGCGGGAGCTTCCGCTCCAGCGGCCTGCCGCTCTGTGCGGTGGCGTACCTAAGCGAGTCGATTGGCGCGATTGGAGACTTTGACCTACACGCCTTCTACCGCTGCAGCGCGAGAACTTCATGGGCGTGATTGGTGAATTGTTCAGACCTTCCTTAGACGCCGATCAGCAGCGCAGGGGTCAACATTCGCGTCCCCTCAGGCGAGGACCCGGGCTCGACCCTGAACGTGCTGGACTACCGACACCCGTCTGTTGGAGTATCTTGCGTGGCATCGATGTGCCGGAGGATTACTGAAATGGGCAGACCGCTAGTAGGCGCTGGGCTTCAGTGACCGCTTTGCAAGGCGATGTGTTCGATGCCCTACAGAGGTCGGCGCGATTGGCGCTCTCCTGACCGATCAACGCTTCGTGTAGCTGTACTTCTGCCCCGCGAGCGACACCTCGTACATCAGCCCGCCCTTGATGATGGTGAAGACCGCCATGCCGTCGTGATAGGCGGCCGCCGCCACGGCCTTGTTCTTGGTTACGCTGGCACCGGCTCCTGACCCGGTCGTGCCCGCCTGGGCGCCAGCCGCGAGCGTGATGGCGACGGCTTGCGCACCGGCGCTGAATTTGAAGTCGCCGGAGGT
>DATNCB010000630.1:0-4243 GCA_035571715.1 Ramlibacter sp. | reverse complement strand
ACGCCGCCCAAGAGGAGCGAATCGCATGACGTTGAAGATCGGAATCGACGTGGGGGGCACCTTCACCGACTTCGTGGTCGCGCGCGACGGCGAGCCGCCGCGTATTCACAAGACCCTGTCCACGCCGGCCGACCCGTCGATTGCGGTGGTCGAGGGACTGGCGCAGATCGCCGCGTCGCTGCAGCCGCCGCAGTCGCTGGCGCAATTCGCGCGTTCGATCGGCACCATCGTGCACGGCACGACGGTGACGACCAACGCGACGCTGACATCCACCGGCGCCAAATGCGCGCTGCTCACCACCGAAGGCGTGCGTGACGCGCTGGAGATGCGGCGCGGCATCCGCGAGGAGCAGTACAACAACCGCTACACCAACGTCAAGCCGCTGGTGCCGCGCTCGCGCCGGGCCGGCATCGCCGGGCGGATCGACCGCGAAGGGCGCGAGACCGCGCCGCTCGATGTCGCCGGCGTGCAGCAAGCGCTGGCCGCGTGGCGCGCCGAGGGCGTGCAGGCGGTGGCGGTGTGCTTCCTGAATTCGTTCGCCAATCCGGCGCACGAGCAGGCGGCGGCCGAGATGGTCCGCCAAGCAATGCCCGACGCCTACCTGTCGGTGTCGACCGAGGTGCTGCCGTCGATCCGCTTCTACGAGCGCGTCAGCACCACGGCGCTGAACGCCTATGTCGGACCCAAGCTCGAGCACTACCTGGAGCAACTGGTCGATCGCCTCGCCGGCGCCGGCTTCTCGGGGCTCTTGCTGATCATGCAATCCAATGGCGGCGTCATTTCGCCGCAGGCTGCGCGCGAGAAGGCGGCGTTGACCTTGCTGTCGGGACCGGCCGGCGGGCCGGGCGCGGGCTTGTTCTACGTCGCCGCGCACGGCCAGGACCGCTGCATCACCACCGATATGGGCGGCACCAGTTTCGAGGCCTCGGTCGCCGTCGGCGCGCCGATGGTCAAGAACGACGGCGACATCGCAAGGCACCGCATCGCGCTGCCGATGCTCGACATCCACACGATCGGCGCGGGCGGCGGCTCGATCGGCTGGCTCGACCAGGGCGGCCTCTTGCGCATGGGCCCGCAAAGCGCCGGCGCCGATCCCGGACCGGCCTGCTACGGCCGCGGCGGGCAGCTGCCGACGACCACCGATGCGAACGTCGTGCTCGGCTACCTCGATCCGGAATTCTTCGCGGGCGGGCAGATGCGCCTGGACGTCGCGGCGGCACGGCGCGCCATCGAGCAGCACATCGCCAAGCCAATGGGCCTGACCATTGAACAGGCCGCGGCCGGCATGTACCGCGTCGCCTGCAACAACATGGCGCAAGGCGTGCGCGAAGTGACCATCAAACGCGGCTTCGACCCACGCGAATTTCCGCTCATCCCCGGCGGCGGCGCCGGCCCGATTCACGGGTGCCTCATCTGCAGCGAGCTCGAGATCCCGCTGCAGATCGTGCCGCGCGAAGCCTCGGTGCTGTGCGCGTTCGGCATGCTGATGTGCGAGTTGCGCCACGACTACGTGCGCACCTTCGTTTCGAGGCTTGAGGGCGTGGACTGGTCGCGGCTGGGCGGGCTGGTCGAAACCATGTCGGCCGACGGCGCGCGGGCGCTGGCGGAGGAGCGCATCCCGAGCGAGCGCCGCCGCGTCGAACTGCGGCTCGATTGCCGCTACGTCAAGCAGTATCACGAGGTGTCGGTGCCGGTGCTGCTGGGCGCGATCGTGACACACGATGCGGCCGCCATCGCACGCGCCTTCCACGACGAGCACCTGCGGCTGTACGGCTACTCGCTCGAAGCCGAGGGCTCGCCCGTGGAGATCATCAACGTCCGCCTGCAGGCGATCGGTGCCACCGACCGGCCGACCTACCGCAGCGAGAAGATGGGCGGCACCGACGCGGATATCGCATTGAAGGGCAGGCGCAGCGTCTATGTTGCCGAGCGCAATGCCTACGCCGAGGTGCCGGTGTACGACGGCCACCGCATGCACTGCGGCCATCGCATCGAAGGCCCGGCGCTGGTCGAACAGCAGACCACGGCGATCGTGATCAGCGACGGCTACGACTGTGTCGTCGACGCGCTCGGCTCGTTCGTGCTCTACGCCAAGGGCCGCGAAGACCTGGTAGCCAGCGCCATTCATGGTGAGGAGATCGCGGCATGAAGATCGATCCCATCCTGCTGTCGGTGTACGCGCGCACGTTCAAGGCCATCACCGACGAGATGAGCATCTCGATGGAGCAGACCACGCGCTCGCCGATCCTGTGCGAGGCCAAGGACTACGTCACGGGCCTGTATGACGAGAACGGCTGCATGCTGGAGCAGACCGAGAACCTGCCGATCCTGGCGTTCTCGCTGGCGCCGGTGTGCAAACACATCCGCAAGACCTTCGACGGCGACATCCACGAAGGCGACGTGTTCTTCCACAACGACGTGTTTTCGCTGGGCAACCAGAACAACGACGTGGCCGTGTTCAAGCCGGTGTTCTGCGAGGGCGAGCTGGTCGGCTGGACGGCCGTGAAGGGCCACCAGGCCGACATCGGCGGGGCGGTGGCCGGCGGCTACAACCCGAACGCGGTGGAGGTCTGGCAGGAAGCGCTGCGCATTCCAGCGGTGAAGATCGTCGACCGCGGCAAATTGCGCCAGGACGTGTGGAACCTGATCTTCGCCAACGTGCGGCTGGACATCGTGCAGCACGACATGAAGGCCGAGATGGGAGCGTGCACCGTCGGCGAGCGCCGCCTGGTCGAACTGCTGAAGAAGTACGGCGTCGCCAGCTACCGCGCTCACAAGCAAGCGCTGTTCGACGCCACCCGCCGCATGATGGAAGCCGAGATCGCGAAGATTCCGAACGGCCGCTACAGCGGCGAAGGCCATGTCTTCTACGACGGCCGCCACGAGGGCAGCACCTTCACGATCCGCGTCGACATCGAAGTGCAGGACAAGCGCATCAAGTTCGATTACTCGCGCACCGATGCGCAGACCAACGGCTTCGTCAACGGCACTTTCACCTCGAGCGCTTCGGCCACCATCCTGACGCTGCTGCAGATGGTCAACCCCGACATCCCGCACAACGAAGGCATGGTCGAGCCGATCGAGATCGTGATACCCGTCGGCACGATCCTCAACGCTGCGTATCCGAAGGCGACGACCTTCGGCAACCACCTGTGCCCGCCCAATGCCGACGCAATCCAGCGCGCCTTGAGCCCGGTGCTGCCGGATCGCGTCACGGCCGGCTGGAACAACCTGTTGGCGTCACTGACCACCGGCATCGATCCGCGCAACGGCGAGAAGTACGTCGACATCGGATTCATGGGCCTGAAGGGCGGGTCGGGCGCGATGCGCGGCTGCGACGGCTACGACCACATCGGCATGATCGATGCGTCCGGCGGCGTGCTCGACCAGGACTACGAGATGTTCGAGCAACAGACGCCGCACCGCCTGCTCAAGCACGAACTGCTGCTCGATTCCGCCGGCGCCGGCCAATGGCGCGGCGGCCTGGGCGTCGAGACGATCTTCGAGATCGGTTCGGACGACACCCAGCTCGTGACTTTTGGCGACGGCGATTTCGAAGGCGCGTTCGGCCTGGCCGGCGGCAAAGGCGCAGGCCTGAACTTCATCCGCCTCACCTATCCCGACGGGCATGAGGTCGTGCCGAAGAACAAGGACCTGATCACCGGCGTGCCGCGCGGCACGATCTATCACCAGGTCGCCAGCGGTGGCGGCGGCTGGGGCGACCCGGTCCGGCGCGACCGCGGCGTGCTGGCCGACGAAGTGCGCAACGGCGTGATCAGCCGCGAGGCCGCCATGCGCGACTACGGCATGAGCGCTGCGGAGCTGGACGCCCTATGAACTTCGATCTCACAGACGACCAGCGTGCGATCCGCGACGCCTTCGCGCGATTCAGCGACGAGGCGATCGCGCCGCAAGCCGCCGCCATCGACGACGCCCATGTCTTTCCGCGGCAGCTGTTCGGCCAGCTCGCCGAGCTGGGCTTCTTTGGCCTGCGTTATCCGGAGGAGTTGGGCGGCTCGGGGTTGGGGCTGACCGAGTTCGCGCTCGCGCTCGAGGAGATCGCGCGCGGCTCGATGTCGCTGGCCGGCGCGGCGGCGATGCAGTCGCTGATGGGCACCAAGTTCCTGCAAATGCTGGGCAACCAGGAGATCATCGAGCGCCTGTTCAAGCCGGCGCTCAAGGGCGAGAAGATCGGCGCCATCTGCATGACCGAGCCCAACGCCGGCTCCGACCTGGATGGCAT
>DATNCB010000629.1:0-1266 GCA_035571715.1 Ramlibacter sp. | reverse complement strand
GTGTACAGCGGGCTGGTCCCGATGTCGCCGTACACCACGCCCAGCGCGGCAAGCGTCAGCGCGGCGGTACTCGTCTTGTGCAACTGCGCGCCGTTCGATTCGTTGTCCATGAGCCCCAGACCTTTTTCTGCCAGAGGCTGTGTTTGTCGCCGCCCGCGCGTAAAAATCGCATAAACGCCGGACTGACCCTATTCGTCGGCGAGCCGGTAGCCCACGCCCAGTTCAGTCAGCAGATAGCGCGGTTCGGCCGGGTCCGCTTCGATCTTGCCGCGCAGATGGCCCATGTAGATGCGCAGGTAGTGCAATTGATCCACCTGGTCGGTGCCCCAGACGTCTGCCAGCAACTGCCGGTGCGTGATCACCTTGCCCGGTACCCGCGCCAGACGCTCGAGCAGGCGAAACTCCAGCGGGCTCAAGTGAACCGGCTCGCCGCGCATGCTCAGTTGGCGAGTCTCGCGGTCGAGGGTCAGCTCTCCGATCTGCAATAGGGGCGCCGGTTGCGGCGCGACGGCGGAGCGGCGCAGCATCGCGCGCACCCGCGCCAGCAGTTCGCCCACGCCGAAGGGCTTGGTCAGGTAATCGTCGGCGCCGGCGTCCAGCGCGGCGATCTTCTCCGTCTCCAGCAGCCGCGCCGACAGCACCAGGATCGGTGTGGCCAGGCTGCGGCGCACCTCGGCGATGAGATCGACGCCGTCCGCATCCGGCAATCCCAGGTCCACGATAAGCAGCTGCGGAGTGTTGAGCTTCAGCTCGAGCCGGGCCTGGGCCGCGCAGGATGCCCACGAAGGCAGCAAACCGGTCGCGCTCAAGCTGGCGGCGACGAACTGCGCAATCGAAGCATCATCTTCGACGATCAGGACCGCCGCCTTATTCATGGGCTTGGGTTTCTTCAGTGGCTGCCACTGCCGGCAGGTCGAAGCGGAACTCGGTGCCCGGATCGCATCGCCGAGCCTCGATGCGCCCGCCGTGTGCTTCCACGATGGCGCGGCAGATCGCCAGTCCGAGCCCGGCTCCTCCGCTTGTTGCCCCCACCGCACCCCGACGGTAGCGATCGAACAGGCCGGCCACGTCACCCGCAGCCACTCCCGCGCCATGGTCTCGAACGGCAATGAAAATGCCGTCGCGGCTGCGCCCGGCCTGCACCAGGATGTCCGGCTCGGGGCCCGAGTGCCGTACCGCGTTGTCCACGAGATTGGCGATGACCTGGACCAGCAGCCCGGCCTCGGCCTGTACCGGCGGCAAGCCGGGCGAAACGCGCAGCTGGAT
>DATNCB010000628.1:0-7181 GCA_035571715.1 Ramlibacter sp. | reverse complement strand
AGGAGCAATAGACGCAGCAGTCCCCAGGCTTGGGGCGCAGCACGGTGTGGCACTGTTCGCACTCGTAGAACCACTGGCATGCGTTCGTGGGCATGGTCTCTGTCTTGGCATGCCCACATTCAGGGCAGGTCAACGTAGATTCAAGATTCATCAACGTTTATCGCGTTCTGTTCAAGCACGGCTCGCCTTGCCAGCGTCAGCCGATCCACGGGGCAGCCTGATCCGGTCTTGGACAGGCTGACGAAAAACTCGAATCCGACGGTGTCTTCGAATGACTTCTCGCGCAGGCTGACTGCACCGATCCCCGCGAGATCGGACATGATCAGCCTGAAAGTCGAGGGGGTGAACTGCCACGCGTGAATGTCGTGAAAGTGATCATGGTGCCGGAGTTCTTCGAACACCGCATGGGCGTCCGACAGAGGCCGGGCGAAAGCCAGGGCACCGGCGGCCTCGCGCGTCCACGCACCCGCCCCGGCCCTGAGGCAGTTGTACGCGATCTCATCGAATACCTGGCCGGGCGTGTGGCGCTTGCGTTGCTCGAGATGCGCCTGCAGGATCTGGCCGGAGGTCGAACAAGGCCGAAGGCAGTCGAAACAGAATCGCTTGTCGGGAACGGCAAGCACCAGGAGGCCGGTGCGTTTCAGCAGCTGTTCGCAGTCAGAAACAAAACCAAGAAGATCGGTGGTGTGCTCGATAACGTGCGACGCGACGATGTAGTCGTAGTGTTCGGGCTTGCCGATCAACTCGCGTATCGAACCTCCGTCGCTCAGGTAGTCGACCTCCTCGATCGCCGAGAGATCCACGGACGCGTTCTTGTATTTTTCGCGCAGATCCGCGGCGGACAGGTGGTCCAGCGTTTCGACGTCGTAGCCGTCGCGTTTTGGCAGGAGCGGATTGAAGCTCGGGCCGATCTCCAGGCCAACGCCCGTCGCGTCGAACAGGGAAAGAAGGCGTTCCTTGCGGTCCATGTGCGTTTCTTCGAGAGCGGATGATGCCACGTCTTGTTGTGCAACGAAAGTAGGCCTGTAGCCGTGTGATGAAGACGTTGTGAAGAGGCAGGAACATTGACATGCGACATGGTGAAGCGCGAAGCGCGACATAGACTTTCTCATCATGCGCATCACTTGTCTGCTCGATCCGATGTGCATGTTTCACTGGACCGACCGCCATGAGCATCCGCAATCTTGAAGCCCTGTTCCAGCCGCAATCCATCGCGCTGATCGGCGCCTCCGACCGGCCGGGCAGCGTCGGATCGGTCGTGCTGCGCAACCTGAAAGGCGGCGGCTTCAAAGGCCCGATATGGCCGGTCAATCCGCGTCATGCCACGATCGACGCTGGCCCTGCGTGGCCCGACGTCGCGTCGCTGCCCGAGATTCCCGACCTTGCGGTGATCTGCACGCCTGCACACACGGTTCCTGATCTCGTCGCCGAACTCGGTCGCAAGGGCGCGCGGGCCGCAATCGTGATGACCGCGGGCCTCAAGCAGCCGGCCAGCCAGGGCGCGACGCTGGAACAAGCCATGCTCGCCGCCGCCCGGCCTTATTTGCTGCGCATTCTTGGCCCGAACTGCATCGGCGCGCTGGTGCCCGGCGTGGGCCTGAACGCGAGTTTTTCGCCTGGCAATGCGCTGCCCGGAAAGCTGGCCTTCGTGACTCAATCGGGCGCGTTGGCTACGGCCATGCTGGACTGGGCCAACGGCCGAGGCATCGGCTTCTCGCACTTCATTTCGCTCGGGGACAGCGCCGACGTCGATTTCGGCGATCTGCTGGACTACCTTGGTAGTGACGCGGGCACTCGCGCCATCCTCATGTACGCGGAATCGGTGAAGGCAGGGCGCAAATTCATGTCGGCCGCGCGCGCCGCCGCCCGCAACAAACCGGTGATCGTGGTCAAGGCCGGGCGCGCGCCCGACGGTGCCCGGGCAGCGGCGTCGCACACCGGCGCGCTGGCCGGTTCCGACGTGGTGTTCGATGCCGCCGTGCGCCGCGCGGGCATGCTGCGGGTCGACACGCTCGAGGCGTTGTTCGACGCCGCGGAAACACTGGCGCACCCGCACCCGCAGCGCGGCGAACGCCTTGCGATCGTGACCAACGGCGGCGGCGCGGGCGTGCTGGCTGCCGATGCCATCGCGCTTGGCGGCGGCAAGCTGGCGCAGCTGGATGAGGCGACGATAGCCGCCCTGAACCAGTGCCTGCCCACGACCTGGTCGCACGGCAATCCAATCGATCTGATCGGCGATGCGCCGGTGCAGCGCTACCAGGATGCGCTGCGCATCCTGCTTGCCGCGCCCGAAGTCGATGCGGCGCTGTTCATTCACGCGCCGACGGCGCTGGTGCCGGCGGCCGACATTGCGGCCGCCTGCCTGCCGCTTGTGGAGCGTACGCAGAAGCCGGTATTGGCCTGCTGGCTGGGCGGACCCGCGGTCGCGGCCGCCCGCGGCTCGTGGTCCGCGGCCGGTATTGCGTGCTTCAGCACGCCGGAGCGGGCGGTGGCGGCCTGGATGCAACTGGTGATGCACGCGCGCAATCAGCTGGCACTGCAACAGATTCCACCGGCCGCGTCGGTCGTCGATTTCACGCCGCAGCGCGAGCGCGCCCAGTGGCTGATCGATAACGCGCTGCGCGAAGGCCATGAGTGGCTCGACGAAGTGCAAGCCAAGGAATTGCTCCAGGCGTATGGCGTCCCGGTGGTGGATACACGGCGGGCCCGCGATGCCGAAGAGGCCGTTGAGCAGGCGATGCAGATCGGCTTCCCGGTGGCACTGAAGATCATCTCGCCGCAGATCATCCACAAGTCCGATGTCGGCGGCGTGGTATTGAACCTGAGCTCCGGCGAGGAGGTTCGAGCCGCCGCGGTGAAGATGCGCCAGCAGGTGGCAAGACTCCAGCCCAACGCCAGCGTACGCGGCTTCGCGGTACAGGCGATGGCGCACCGGCCCGGTTCGCGCGAACTGATCGTGGGCTTGTCCAACGATCCCGTATTCGGTCCTGTGATGCTTTGCGGCAGTGGCGGCACCGACGTCGAGTTGAGCAAGCAGCACGCGGTGGCGCTGCCACCGCTCAATACGCTGCTGGCCCATGACCTGGTCGAGCGCAGCCGGGTTTCGCCCATGCTGGGGAGCTGGCGCGGCCGGCCCGCTGCCAATGAACCGGCCCTCCTGGACGTCCTGCTGAAGGTGTCGCAGATGGCGTGCGACCTCGCTGGCCTGGCTGAACTCGACATCAATCCCTTGCTGGTGGACGCGCAAGGTGTGCTTGCACTGGATGCGCGAGTACGCGTGCGCGAACAGAAAGTGTTGGCTCCGTTGGCCGTGCGCCCGTATCCGCAGGGGCTGGCCGAATCGGTGCAACTCGCGGGAACCGAATTGCTGTTGCGGCCGATCCGCCCGGAAGACGGCGACCGCCTGAAGTCGTTCTACGAAAACGCGCCGGCCACGGATATGCGATTGAGGTTCTTCCTGTCCCGCCGCGAGGTGCCGCAGTCCGAACTGGCCAGATACAGCCAGATCGACTACGACCGGGAAATGGCATTCGTTGCCTTGGGGCCGGCGGACGCCCAGGGCCGGCGTGAGATGGCGGGGGAGGTACGGGGCATTTGCGATCCGGACAACCTTACGGCGGAGTTCGCGATCCAGGTGGCCTCCTCATGGCAGGGCAAAGGGCTCGGGCGAAAGCTGTTGGGCAAACTCCTGCGGCATTTGCGCGAGCGCGGAACCGGTGAAGTGGTCGGCCAATGCCTTCCCGAAAACGTAACCATGGCCGGGCTGGCCAAGTCCATGGGATTCACCGTCTCGCAGGGAGCGCCGGGAGAGTACACGGCGCTGCATCTCACGCTGCGCTGAGGACCGCGTTCCGGCCCCGCCGGACGTCCCCAAGGCGGGGCAAGACCGTTCCGTAACCGTTCGACTTAATCTAGATCAAGTCGACCCACAGCCGGTCCCCTCATCATCGCGTGCTCGGACAGCTTTGAACAACATCCTTGCCGGAGGAGACACGCATGCAGTTAAAGCCGCAAACCGCGGTGCCGGAGCCGGAGCGGGCACAGACGCGGCCCCTCACCGGCAATGAGGCGATCGCGCGCGGGGCCTGGGAAGCAGGTGTCCGGCTAGCGGCCGCCTATCCCGGCACGCCAAGCACCGAAATCCTCGAATCCCTGGCCAAATACCCAGCCGAAGATGTGCACGCCCAGTGGTCCACCAACGAGAAGGTTGCGCTCGACGTGGCCTTCGGCGCTTCGCTGGCCGGGCACCGCGCGCTGGCGGCGATGAAGCACGTCGGCCTGAACGTTGCGGCCGACGCTTTCATGTCGCAGAGCTATATCGGCGTGCGGGGCGGTTTGGTACTGGCAGTCTCCGACGACCCCGGCATCCACAGCTCGCAGAACGAACAGGACACGCGCATGTACGCCCAGTTCGCCAGCGTACCGGTGCTGGAGCCGAGCGACGCGCAGGAAGCACTCGATTTCACGCGCCTGGCGTTCGATCTCTCCGAACAGTTCGACACCACCGTGATCGTGCGCGGAACCACCCGCCTGGCGCATACCCGCAGCGCGGTGACCTTGGGCTCCCGCACGCAGAGACCGTCGCTCGGTTACCTCGAGGACCCGAGGAAAAACGTCATGATCCCGGCCTATGCCCGGCCGCGCCATGTGGCAGTGCTCGAGCGTGAGGCGAAGCTCAAGGCCTACCTGGAAACCTCGCCGCTCAACCGCTGGGAAACGGGCGATGCCAGCTTCGGCATCATCACCTCCGGCACCTGCTACCCGTATGTACGGGAACTGCTGCCCCACGCCAGCGTCCTCAAGCTGGGCGCGACTTGGCCGCTGCCCGAAGGCTTGTTGCGCCGCTACTGCGAATCGGTCGAGCGGGTGTTCGTCGTGGAAGAGCTGGAACCGGTGATCGAGCGCGAAGCGCGTGCGCTCGGGCTGGCCGTCGAGGGCAAACAGTTCTTCCCGCGCACCGGCGAGTTCTCGCCCGATGTGCTGCGCGCCGGCTTCGAGAAGGCCGGGGTGCTGGCGCCGCGGGTCCAGGTATCGAGCTGGACGCCGCCGCCGGTGGCGCGGCCGCCTGTCCTGTGCGCGGGCTGCCCACACACCTCGTGTTTCATGGCGGTGCGCGCCTCCGGGGCGCGCGTGGCAGGCGACATCGGCTGCTACACGCTGGCCTGCCTCGATCCCTTGCGCGGCCTGGAAAGCTGCGTGTCGATGGGCTCGTCGATCGGCAACGCCACCGGCCTCTCGATAGCCGGCGACACCAAACCGGTCATGGCGACGATCGGAGACTCGACCTTTCTGCACGCGGGCATCCCCTCGCTGATCGACGCCGTATACAACGACGCGAACATCACCGTGATGCTGCTGGACAACCACATCACCGCCATGACGGGCGGCCAGCAGCATCCGGGCACCGGCAAGACGCTGCGGGGCGAAGACGCTTCCAAGGTCGACTACGAAGCGCTGGTGCGCGCCTGCGGGGTCAAGTGGGTGCGCACCGTGGACTCCTATGACCTCGCGGTGATGTACCAGACGCTGCGCGAGGCGATCGCGTATCGCGGGGTTTCCGTTGTCATCTCCAACCGCCCCTGCGTGCTCGACCCGGTCAAGATCAAGGGTCCGGCGCTCGAGGTGAGCACGCAGTGCAATGCCTGCCAGTCGTGCATGAACCTGGGCTGCCCGGCGCTGACCTGGTCCGACGAAACCTTCGAGGGCCGGCACAAGGTGAAGATCGACGCGTCGCTGTGCATCGGCTGCACGCTGTGCGCCCAGGTCTGCACGATGGGTTGCATCAAGGGCGTCGAGCCCGTGGCCGAGGAGGCGCTATGAACGGGCCCGCACTGGGCGCCGCAACGGACGGTGCACCGATTGCCCTCCCGGAGGCCTCGGCCAGCGCGCACAAGGTGATGAACGTGCTGATCGTCGGCGTCGGCGGGCAGGGCGTGATCATGGTGTCCAAGGCACTCGCCTGGCTGGCACAGTCCCGCGGCCTGGACGTGAAGCAAAGCGAAGTGCACGGCATGGCCAAGCGCGGCGGCAGCGTATTCAGCCACGTGCGTTTCGGGCCCCGTGTGTGGTCGCCCATCATCCCGGAAGGCGAAGCGGACATCCTGGTCGCGCTGGAATGGGCCGAGGCGATGCGCTGGCTGCCTTACCTCAAGCGCGGCACCGGCATCCTGCTTTGCGACACCAAACGGATCGTGCCGCCGTTTGCGTGCCTGAACCGGCAGGCGGGGGCGCCGCTGCGCTACTCGCGCGAAACGCCCGAACAAGTCAAGGCGCACGTGCCCGAAGGCTACGCCATGGACGCCACCGGTATAGCCGAGGGTCTGGGCAACGAGCGCGCCTCCAATGTCGTCCTGCTCGGCGCACTGTCCGCGGCGCTCGATTTCCAGGGTGAGGAATGGGAACAGGCCATTGCCCAGTTCGTTCCGAAGAAGACGATTGGCGTCAACCTCGAAGCCTTCCGCGCCGGCCGTACCTGGATCGAGGAAGCGCGGGTCTCGACGCCCGCGCCGGCTGCTGCGCCGAAAGAAGGCGCGCAACCCGCACCGGTCCCCGCGCACCGGAAAGTGCGGCTCGAGATCACGGCGGCGTGGTGCAAGAGCTGCGACATCTGCGTCAAGTTTTGTCCGGAGCGCTGCCTGCGGCTGAACGGCGAACGCATCGCCGAGCTCACCGATCCGCAGAAGTGCACCGGCTGCCGCGTCTGCGAGTGGCTGTGCCCGGATTTCGCCATCCGCGTTCACCTGGACAACCCGGCCGTCGAAGGGTCCGCCGCATGAATGCACCGCATCCCCTGATGGCTTCGAAGCCGCCCGTGCGCCTGATCTCCGGCAACCACGCCTGCGCGCTCGGCGCTGTGGCGGCCGGCTGCCGCTTCTTCGCCGGCTACCCGATCACGCCTTCCTCCGAGATCGCGGAACGCCTGTCGCGCGCCTTGCCGCAGGTGGACGGCGTCTTCGTGCAGATGGAAGACGAGATCGCCTCCATCGCCGCGGTGATCGGCGCTTCGATGGGCGGAGTCAAGTCGATGACGGCTACCAGCGGACCCGGTTTCTCCCTCAAGCAGGAGAACATTGGCTACGCGGCCGGCGCCGAAGTTCCGTGCGTTGTCGTCAATGTGATGCGCGGCGGCCCGTCCACCGGCATGCCCACGCGCCCGGCGCAGGCCGACATGATGCAGGCGC
>DATNCB010000627.1:0-2162 GCA_035571715.1 Ramlibacter sp. | reverse complement strand
CCCGCCTCCATCTCTTCAGCTGTACGAAATACCCAGGATGAGTTGCCGCAGCCAGTGGTTGCCGGGCTCCGCCTCGAAGCGCTTGCTCCAGTGCAGCGACACGGTGAAGTCGCGCAACGGGAAGTCCGGCTCGACAATCGCATAGGCCCCGTCGCGTGCAAATCCGCGTGCGATGTTGCGCGGCATCACGACCGCCAGGTCGGTGGCGCGCACGATGCTGGGTAGCACCATGAAATGCTCGGTCGTAAGGCGCAGCCGGTCCTCCAGCTGCGACTGCTGCAGAATCCGCAGCGTCTCCGCGTGCGTGCGCACCGCGACGAATTCCAGTTCACGCAAGCGCTCCATCAGCGGCCCAGCCGTGCGCCTGCGCCTGGTAAACGGATGGCCTTTGCGCAGCAGGACGATATAGCGATCCCGCAGCAGCGCGGCGTTGCGCGTGTCCTTCACCGTCGGCAGAAAGCCGAACGCGAAATCGATGCGGCCGCTGTCCAGAGCTGCCGTGATCTCGGTGCGCGGCAGCGGCAACGTTTCGACGCGCACAGCGGGCGCCTCGCGGCGCAGCGCGACCATGAGTTCCGGCAGGAAGCGGCCCTCGCCGATGTCGCTCATATGCAGGCGGAAGGTGCGCTCCGACTGCAGCGGCTCGAACGCCTCCGACGCGCTGAGCGCCTGCTCAATCGTCGTCAGCGCATGGCGCACCGGTTCGGCCAGCCGATCGGCTTTGGGCGTGGGCCGGACGCCGCCCGGCGCGCGCACGAACAGGGGATCGTGGACCAGAGCGCGCAGCCGGGTCAGGCCCTGGCTCGCGGCCGGCTGAGTCAGGTCCAGCAGCTCCGCGGCCCGGCTGACGTTGCGGCTGCGATAGACCGCATCGAACAGCCGCAGCAGGTTCAGATCGATGTCGTTGATATGCATGGTATTTATATCGCTTAGGCGGTTCATTGTATTGATTGATGACGAAATAGCTTCCAGACTGCGGCTGGACCTGGATCGTGTTCGGCGAAAACCAAAGCCGAATGCGGACGAGACCTGGCAGTTCGGGAGACAAGACTTTGGAAGTTTCATTCGCGCGGGAAATCGAGTCCCTGCGCCTGGGCGCCGGCCAGACCTTCCATGGCGAAGGCATCCTGGCGATCACCAAGGCGCTGCTGCAGTCCGGCGTCGCCTATGTCGGTGGCTATCAGGGCGCGCCCGTGTCGCACCTGCTGGACGTGATGGTGCAGGCCAAGCCCTACATGGACGAGCTCGGAGTGCACGTCGAAGCCTGCGCGAACGAGGCGTCGGCCGCCGCGATGCTGGGCGCATCGATCCACTACCCGCTGCGCGGCGCCGTGACGTGGAAATCGATCGTCGGCACCAACGTGGCGTCCGACGCGCTTTCCAATCTGTCGTCGCCCGGCGTGAAGGGCGGTGCCCTCATCGTGGTCGGCGAAGACTATGGCGAAGGCGCCTCGGTGATCCAGGAGCGCACCCAGGCCTATGCGCTGAAGTCCAGCATGTGCCTGCTCGATCCGCGGCCCGACCTGGGCGTGATGGTGCGCATGGTCGAGCATGGCTTCCGCCTGTCCGAGAGCTCCAACATGCCGTGCATCCTGGAGTTGCGCATCCGCGCCTGCCATGTGCGCGGCAGCTTCGAGGCCAAGGACAACGTGCCGCCGGCGGTGTCGACGCGCGCGTTGCTGGAAGAGCCGGCCGGCTTTGACTACAGCAAGCTCGCGCACCCGCCCGCGACCTTCCGCCAGGAAAAGCTCAAGGGCGAGGAACGTATCCCGGCCGCGCGCAGGTACATCGCGCAGAACAAGCTCAACGAGCTGATGCCGGGCAAGCATGCCGACCTGGGCATCATCGTGCAAGGCGGCCTCTATAACTCGCTGGTGCGAAGCCTGCAGCAACTGGGCCTGGCTGATGCGTTCGGCCAATGCGATATCCCGCTGCTGGTGCTCAACGTCACATACCCGCTGGTGCCAGAGCAGGTCGCGGATTTCTGCATCGGCAAGCGCGGCGTGCTCGTGGTCGAGGAAGGCAGCCCCGAGTACATCGAGCAGGAGATCGCCACCCTGCTGCGCCGGCGCGACATCCAGACCCGCCTGCATGGCAAGGACCTGCTGCCGGGGGCGGGGGAATACAGCGTGGAAGTGCTGACGCAGGGGTTGCTGGGCTAC
>DATNCB010000626.1:0-7455 GCA_035571715.1 Ramlibacter sp. | reverse complement strand
CCCAGGCACAGCGCCGAAACCTTCAGGTTGCTCTTGCCGAGCTGACGATATTGCATGCGCGATCTCCTTGGCCTGCGAGCTTAACGCGGAGGGCCGGTTTACACTGCGGCGCAATTCATGACCGCTTCTTCGCCGCACCAGGCATGACAACGCCAACGTCTCGCGCACGGCAGGCCGATTTCCTCATCGTGGGCGGCGGTATCGCGGGCGCTTCGGCGGCGCACTGGCTTGCCCCGCACGGCAAGGTGATCGTGCTGGAGCGCGAATCGCAGCCGGGCTACCACTCCACCGGCCGTTCCGCCGCGCTGTTCATGGAAAGCTACGGCACGCCCCAGGTGCGCGCCCTCACCTGCGCCAGCCGCGCTTTTCTGGATCACCCGCCGGCGGGTTTCAGCGAATATCCGCTGCTCTCGCCGCGCGGCGCGATGATAGTGGCTGCACCGGGGCAGGAACATCTGTTGCAGCAGCACTGGGATGTGCTGCGCACCATGTCGCCCGCTGCGCAGCTGCTGAATGGCGCGCAGACCTGTGCGCAGGTTTCGGTGCTGCGCCCTTCGAAAGTGGCCGGCGGCGTACTGGAGCCGGACGCCGCCGACATGGACGTGCACGCCATTCACCAGGGTTACTTGCGGACATTGCGGCGCGCCGGGGGGACGGTGGCCTGCGACGCGGGAGTCGCGGCGCTGCAACGCCGGGCAGACGTCTGGCAGGTCCAGGCCGGCGGCCAGTGGTACGAGGCGCCGGTGGTGCTCAACGCAGCCGGCGCCTGGGCCGACGAAGTTGCGAAGCTGGCAGGCCTGCCGGGCGTCGGCCTGCAGCCGCGGCGCCGCTCAGCCTTCATCTTCGCCCCGCCTCAAGGACTGGACGTCGCGCGCTGGCCGCTGGTGTTGGGCGCGAGCGAGGACTGGTACTTCAAACCCGATGCCGGCATGTTGCTGGGCTCACCGGCCAATGCCGATCCGGTCGAACCGCAGGACGTGCAGCCCGAGGAACTCGACATCGCCGTGGCGATTCACCGCATCGAGGAGATGACCACGCTCACGATCCATCGCCCGACGCGGACCTGGGCGGGGCTGCGATCGTTTGTCGCCGACGGCGACCTGGTGGCCGGTTTCGATCCGCGGGCTCCCGGATTCTTCTGGGTCGCTGCGCAGGGTGGCTACGGGATCCAGACCTCGCCTGCGATGGGCGAAGCCTGCGCCGCGCTGGCCCGTGGCTTGCCGCTGCCGGAACGCATCGCGCGGTTCGGCCTCACCCCGGCGATGCTGTCGCCGGCGCGGCTACGCCGCGAGCCCACTTGATCACGGCCGGCTTCTGCACGGACGTCCGGAAAACGCCACCCCGGGCCGCGCCGGGCGTTGACCGCAGAGGCGACGTGCTTGCCTGGCGCGACGCTGACTTGAAGACCGCCGGGCGAGGCCGCCCACTCCGGCACGTCCGCCCCGGTGCAGCGGCAGGCGGGGATTGAACCGGGTGCTCCTGATCTGGCCCAGGATCCGGCGCACCTTCATTGAACGATGCGCCATACCTGGTCGAATTTGTCGCCGAGCTTGTGGCCGGCCGTCGGGGCGGGTATGCCAAGTTTCTTCATGGTGTTCTTGGTCAGCTATTCGCAGAAAGTCTGCGGAGGGATGAACACGCATGCACTGCGCTTTATTCCAACGGCCGCGCAAAAAAATGCCATCGCCTGTTGCGTGCTGGTCGCCAGATGAAATACGCGGCCCTGTCCCCGCCAAGCGGCTTTCCTTGCACGTCAAGCAGGGGCATTGACATTTAGTTACAATGACTTGCCGCATGCGGTAAGGGGGAAATTCAAATGAGTTTTCTGAGAAAAATATTCGGCCTCCAGCCGGTGAAGGCTGCTTCGTCGAGGGCGCATTCACAGCTTTCGCCGCCCACAACGTCGCTTCAGTCCAAGAGTTCGCCGGCATCGCCAATCTCCCATCGGCGTGAGTTGCTCGGCGTGGTGCTGCGCGACACGCTCGCGCGCCAGGGGATTCCCGCGGCTTGGCTCAGCCCCGAGATGTTGCTCTCCACTTCGCGCAGCCGCGAACCGGGGCTCCACTTGCGCCTCATCATCAAGCACTGGGACTCCCGCCTGCTGGTGCATGCGGTTGCCCTGCAGAACGCCCTCATCATCCGGCTCCTGGCGTCCGACCCACTTGCGTCCGACTGGCTGATGGGCATCTCATGGCAGTTCGCCCTGCCCGATGAGGGTGCCTGCCCACCCATGCCGCATCCCGGCTCGTGGACGGCCAACCCCGAGGCAACTCAGCGGGCGCCCGAGGTCGAACGTTCGGAGGATTCGCAATCGTCGGCCGACGTCAGGTCGGACCTCGAGCGGCTCTTTGCGGCGCGCGACGCCGAGCTCGAGATGAACGCCCAGCGGCTCGGCGGCACCGACGCTACGCAGCCCATGTTCCTCAAGACACAGCCCATGGAGGTGGACGACCTGCCGTCGCCTGAGCGAGATCCACCAAATCTGCGGTTTTGAGAATCAGAAGCTGCAACGGCGCACCTTGCTTCATTCGCCTCAGCACGCTTAACGCTGCGGTGCCTTCGCCAGTGCGCCGCCGGGCGCAATCACTCCGACGATCGCCACGTGAGTGCCCGCGGGAATGCCCCGCTGAATGTCCGAAACGGCCGCCTGCGGCGATTGCCGTGCCTCCAGCGCAAACGACAGCGCCGCCGGCTGCGATGAAATCCGCAGGCTTGCGGGGTCAACGCCCCGCACGGAGTGCGCGGCGCTCCTGATGCGCCGCGCATCGAGCGGGCCGGCGATTTCGCAGAACACCATCAACTTGCCTTTGGCCGCGGCACGCACCACGACTTCGTGGTCATACGTGGCAGCAACCTTGTCCTCGATGCACACGCCACAGGCCCACGCCGCCGGGATGACGGCCAGCAGCGCTGCGGCGCGCCAGAACGCCGGCGCGGTTTTCATTTCTTCGGCGCGGGCATGGCGGGCATTCCCGACGGCGTCTGCCCGGGTGGGAGCGTCGTGCCCGGAGCCGCCGCCTGCGGCTGCGAGCTGCCCCTCGGCTGCAGGTTCTGGTCGGCCCATTTGAAGTACGCGATGTACTGCTTGATCTCCTCGTCGCCCAGGCCCTGGTTGGGCATCGGTATCTTCCACTTGTCGAGCAGCGCCTTGGCGGTCGCGTCGGTCTGCAGCATCTGCTCGGGTGACTTCAGCCAGCGCGCAAGCCACGCGGGATCGTGACGTTTGGTCACGCCATACAGGTCGGGGCCAAGCTTGTCGCCGCCGGCGATCGAGTGGCATGCCAGGCATTTCGATTCGAATGCCAGTTTCGCCTTCATCGCGGCGGGGTCGGTCGGGGCGGACGTGGCCGGGATGTTGTGGTGCTCCGGGTCTGCGGCCGAGCCCCCCGCGGCGATGATGCCGATCGCGCCTTGCGACGCATTGGCGAAGTGGTGGTCGACCATCACATAGTTGCCCGCTTCCGGAACCATGAATTCGACGATGGCGCCGCTGGACGAGCCGAGCAGCACCGTCTGCATCCCGCGAAACTGATTGCTGGGATTGCCGTCGATCCAGACCCGGTCGAAGATCGTTCCGACCACGTGGAAACTGGACGTGTTGGAGGGTCCCACGTTCATCACGAACAGCCGCACGCGTTCGCCCGGCTTGGCAGGCAGCGGGTTGTCCACCATGCCGTTGTAGCGTCCGTTGAACACCGTGTACGTCGGGGATTTCGTCCTGACCCGGTCGCCGTCGAGCACGTACAGCGGCTTGCCGTCGATCTTGCGTTTCTCCGGGTCGAGCTTCGTGTAGAACTCGCTTTGCAAGACAGCGTATTCGCGATCTGCCTTGGTCGGATAGCCGCCACGCGGCTCGACGATCATCATCCCGTACATGCCCGAGGCGATGTGCTCCAGCACCATCGGCGTGCCGCAGTGGTACATGAACACACCCGGATAGTTCAGCGTGAACTCGAACGAGATCGTCTGGCCCGGCGCGATCGAGCGGTACTTGTCCTGAGGCGACACCATCGCCGCGTGGTAGTCCATCGAATGCATCATCGGCGCGGTGGTCATGCGCATGCCCGCCACCGCCTCGTCCGAGCGGTTACTCATCGTGAACTTGATGCGGTCGCCCACGCGCGCGCGCACCACCGGTCCGGGCACCTGGTCGCCGAAGGTCCAGGCGCTGAACTGCACGCCCGGTGCAAGCTCGATGATCTTGTGCGTCGTGTCGAGGCGGATCTCCTTGACCGGCGCCGGGTCCAGGGGCTTGAGCGCCGCCTCGAGGTTGAGAGCGTTGCCGCCGGCGAAGGCGCCGGTGTGGCGCTCGCTGGACAGCACCGCCGGCGGCGTTTTGAAGTCCATTTTCGCGACGTCGTAACCATCGCTGTCCTGCTGCGCTGTCGAAGCGGGCGCGGAGGCGGCCGCCGTGGCCGGCGCAGAGGCCGGCACGGCACTGGTTGAAACCGCTCCGCCCGCGGGCGCTTTGTCGCCGCAGGCCGAAAGCGCAAGCGCCAGGGCAACTGCCGTGGCAATGCAATAGGCGAGATATTTCATGGCGGCGCTCCCTGCCGGAAAAGTCTAGCGCCGCGTCTTGACCCCAGGTGTGAGCGGCGGCAACGGTCGCGTGCAGTCTCGAACGGCCGAGCAGGCTCAGCTACTTCTTCGGCACCGACACGGGCCGTGCGGCCCCGAGATGCATGCCGGAATCGAGCAGGACCAGCTCACCAGTGACAGATCGCGCCCCATCGACCAGCCACACGATGGCCTCGGCCACATCCTCGGGTGTGGAAGGACGCGCCAGCGGGGCGCTTCGCTCATAGCCGGCCTTGAGCTTCTCGAAGCCCTCCTGCCCGATGCCGTCGACGAACCAGCGCGAGGTGACCAGCCCCGGGCAGACCGCGTTCACGCGGATGTCGGGTGCCAGCTCGCGGGCCAGGTACAAGGTCATCGCGTTGATCGCCCCTTTGGACGCGATGTAGGGCACGGAAGACCCGATGCCCAGGGCACCGGCGATCGACGACAAGTTCACGATGGCGCCTCGTGCGGCCTTCAAGTGCGGCGCGCAGGCCCGCACCATCTGGAACGTCCCCATCGCGTTCACGTCGAGGATGCGGTGGAATGCAGCCGCGTCAAGCGAATCCCAACTGGCAGCTGCTCCGAAAATGGAAATGCCCGCGTTGTTCACCAGCGCATCCAGCCGGCCCCAGCGCTCGATCGCCGCCTGCGCCATCGCCCGGCAATCGGCGTCGACGGAGACATCCCCGCGCAGCAACAGCGTATCGGCGCCGGCATCGCGGCAAGCCGCCTGCGATGCCTTGGCCTCGGCTTCGCTCCTGGAGTAATTGACCAGCACGTCGTAGCCGCGGCGCGCCAGCGCCAGCGCGGTCGCGGCGCCGACGCCGGTTCCCGCGCCCGTGACCAGGACAACTTTGCGTTCGCTCATGACAAATGCTCCTCAATCGGCAGTGATGCCGGCCTGCTTGATCAGCTGGCCGTAGCGTGCGAGCTGTCCGCGCATTTCCCTGGCCAGCTCGTCCGGCGAAGTACCGCGCGGCGTCAGTCCCTGCGCGGCGAGTTTGTCGCGCACCTCGGGATCGGCCAGTGCCTTGGAAATCTCGGCCGACAAGGTCTGCAGGATCGGCTTGGGCGTTCCCGCCGGCGCCATCACGGCAAACCATGAATTGAACACGAATCCCGGCAGGCCCGACTGCGACACCGTGGGCACGTCGGGGAACTGCGGCATGCGCTGCGGCGTCGTCACGCCGATCAGGCGCACCTTGCCGGCGCGAATCAGCGAATTGACGGTGGCGATGCCCTGGAACGCGGCGTGCACCTCGTTGCCGGCCACGCCCATCGCCGCCTGGGTCGCGCCCTTGTAGGGCACGTGCGTCATCTGCACGCCGGCCTGCGAAGCGAACAGGGCCATCGCGATGTGCTGCGGACTGCCGTTACCGCCCGAGCCGTAGTCGATCTTGCCCGGCTCCTTGCGGGCGCTGGCGATCAGGTCCGCGGCGCTGCGCTGCGGGGCATTGGCCGGCACCACCAGGCCCCATTCCACCGTCGCCACCAGCGACACCGTTTCGAAGTCATGCAGGATGTCCCAGGGCATCTTGGGCTGCAGGTTGGGCAGCATGGTCATGATGCTGTCGTTGAAACCGCCGAGCGTGTAGCCATCGGGCGGCGACTTGGCCACGCGGTCGGCGCCGATCAGCCCCGCCGCACCGGGCTGGTTTTCGATCACGATCGATTGCCCCATGTTCCGCCCCATCTTCTCGGCCAGGATGCGAGCCGCATTGTCCACGGCACTGCCTGCCGCAAGCGGCACGATCATGCGGATCGGCTTGTTCGGATAGCCGGCCGGCGGACTCTGTGCCAGCGCGGCACTGCTGCACAGCAGCCCGAGCAGCAGGAGTCCGACGCGGCGCCGTTGCGTTGATGTCATTGGGTTGTCTCCTTGGAATCGAATCATGCCGGTTGCAACGCGGGAATGTCCAACTCGCGGGCAAACATGTCCAGCTGCTCGAGCAACGCCGAGGGCAAAGGAATTCCGTCGCGCTCGTTGGCGGCGCGGCGCGCGTGGCTTTGTTCGCCGGGCAGCCAGATGCGCTCCACCCCTGGCATGCGTTCGCTGGACCGCAGGTCACGCACCAGCCGGTCGACCCGCGCCTTGAAATCAGCCACGTCACCGAACGCGCTCAGGTCGACCGCCATGACGGCCTGGCCGGTGTTGGTGGTCGTGGTGTCGTCGTGGTTGAAGTCGATCACGTCCTTGCCCATCGCCGCACCGTTGAGTGTGCCGGCCAGCAGTCCCACGATCAGCGACAGGCCATAGCCCTTGTAGCCGCCAATGGGCATCAGGAAGCCCTCTTCGGCGCGCTTCGGGTCCGTGAGCGGCTGCCCGAACCGATCGATCATCCAGCCCGCGGGCATCGGCTCGCCGCGCTGCGCCTTGGCCTTGACCTTGCCATAGGCAGCGACGGTCGTGGCCATGTCGAGCACCACCGGCGGCTCATCGCCCGCGGGCACGGCCACTGCGATCGGGTTGGTCGACAGCAGCATGTCCAGGCCACCCCACGGCGGCAGGTGATTGGCGTTGCCGACGGCGAAGTACAGCCCGATCATGTCGTGCGCCAGCGGCACGCGCGCATACAGCGAAGCCGGCCCCGCATGGTTGCTGAAGCGCGAGCCGACCCAGCCGATGCCGCACAGCCGTGCCTTCTCGATCGCCAACTCCGCCGCGCGCTGCATCACCAGGTGCCCCATGCCGTTGTCGCCGTCGAGCACGGCCATGCCAGGGCGCTCCTGCACCACCTCGATGTGCGGGTTCAAGTTGATGCCGCCGGCGCGGATCCGCCGCGCGTACTGCGGCAGCCGGATCACGCCGTGCCCGTCCGATCCTTGCAGGTCCGCCTCGGCCATCAGAGCGCCCACCACGGCCGCGTCCGCCTCAGGCAAGCCCAGCCGCGTCAT
>DATNCB010000625.1:0-5133 GCA_035571715.1 Ramlibacter sp. | reverse complement strand
GTGTTCAACTGGCCGGGCGTCGGCCGCCTGCTGGTCGACGCGGTTGGCATGCGCGACTACCCGGTGATCCAGATGCTGGTGCTGCTGTTCTCGCTCGAGTTCATCCTGATCAACCTGGTGGTGGACCTGCTGTACGGCTTCATCAATCCCACCATCCGCTACAAGTGACGCCGATGCCAGAGACCCTCGTCACCGAAGCCGTCACCGAAGCCGTCGCTGAAGCGGTCGCAGAAGCCGCCAGCGTGCCGCTGCCCGCCGCCGCAAGCGGCCGCGTGCGCACGCCATGGACCGAGTTCTGGCGCAAGTTCAAGAAGCAGCACGTCGCGGTGGGAGCGCTCGTGTTCGTACTGCTGCTGGTGGCGGTGGCCCTGCTCGCGCCGCTGATCTCCCCCTATGACGCGGAGAACTTTTTCGATTACGACAAACTCAACCAGGGTCCTTCCTGGCAGCACTGGATGGGTGTCGATCCGCTGGGCCGCGACATCTTCAGCCGCATCCTGTGGGGCGCGCGCCTGTCGCTGGCGGCGGGCTTTTTCTCGGTTGCCATCGGCGGCATCATCGGCACCGGCCTCGGCCTGCTCGCCGGCTATTACGGCGGCTGGTGGGACCGCATCGTGATGCGCATCTCCGACGTGCTGTTCGCATTCCCCGGCATCCTGCTGGCGCTGGGCGTGGTCGCCATCCTGGGCGGCAGCATGATCAACGTGGTGATCGCGGTGTCGGTCTTCAGCGTGCCGGCGTTCGCGCGGCTGGTGCGCGGCAACACGCTGGTGGTCAAGCAGATGACGTATGTGGAAGCGGTGCGCAGCATCGGCGCGTCGGACTGGACACTGGTGATGCGCCATATCCTGCCGGGCAGCATCTCTGCGATCGTCGTGTACTTCACCATGCGGCTGGGCACTTCGATCATCACCGCCGCCAGCCTGTCTTTCCTCGGCATGGGCGCGCAGCCGCCCACGCCGGAATGGGGCGCGATGCTCAACGAGGCGCGCGCCGACATGGTGAACGCGCCGCACGTCGCGCTGTTCCCCAGCCTGGCGATCTTCTTCACCGTGCTGGCGTTCAATCTCTTGGGCGACGGCTTGCGCGATGCCCTGGACCCCAAGATCGACCGGACCTAGGCAAAGCCCATGAAGATCCTGATTTCCACCGACATCGAAGGCGTTGCGGGTGTGTTCCACCCGCAGCAGACGCGCGCCGGCAATCCCGAATACGAACGCGCCCGTCTGCTGATGACCCATGAAGCGAACGCCGCGATCGCCGGCGCTTTCGACGCGGGAGCGACCGAGGTGCTGGTCAACGATTCGCACGGTGACTTCCGCAACATGCCGCCGGACCTGCTGGACCCGCGCGCCCAGCAGGTGATGGGCAAGCCGCGCTACCTGAGCATGATGGCCGGAGTCGACCAGGGCGTGGATGCCGTCTGCATGATCGGCTACCACTCGCGCGCACAAGGGCGCGGCATCCTGGCGCACACCATCAACAGCTTCGCGTTCGCCCGGGTGCTGTTCAACGAGCGCGAACTCGGCGAGGCCGGCATTTACGGCGCGCTGGCCGGCGAGTACGGCGTGCCGGTGGTGATGTGCAGCGGCGACGATGCGTTCATCGAGGAACACCGGCCGCTGTTGCCGCACGCGATCTTCGTGCAAAGCAAGCGGGCGACCGGCCAGAACAGCGGTGTCAGCCTCTCGCCCGCGCAATCGTGCAGTGCGATCCGCGCCGGCGTGGCGGCGGCGCTCGCGCAAGCGGACAAGGCGACGCCGCTGGTGATGAAAGGGCCGTTTGCCGTGCGCCTGCAGACCCAGACGCCGGCGCTGGCCGACCTGTTTTGCCAGTGGCCCACCCTGGAGCGCGTGGCCGGGGACGAGCTCGCGTTCAGCGCGCCCACGGTCGAGGCTGCGGTGCGCATGCTCAACTGCCTTTCGGCTATGTCGGCGGTGCTGCGGTAAGCGACCCGCCTTAAGCCTTCGGCAGTGTCACGCCCTTTTGCCCCTGGTATTTTCCGCCACGGTCCTTGTAGCTGGTCTCGCAGACTTCGTCGCTCTCGAAGAACAGCACCTGCGCGCAGCCTTCGCCGGCATAGATCTTGGCGGGCAGCGGCGTGGTGTTGGAGAACTCCAGTGTCACGTAGCCTTCCCATTCCGGCTCGAACGGCGTCACGTTGACGATGATGCCGCAGCGGGCGTAGGTCGATTTCCCGAGACAGATGGTGAGCACGTTGCGCGGGATGCGGAAGTACTCCAGCGTGCGCGCCAGCGCGAAGCTGTTGGGCGGGATGATGCAGCAGTCGCTATGGAAATCGACGAAGCTCTTCTCGTCGAAATTCTTCGGATCGACCACCGTGCTGTGGATGTTCGTGAAGACCTTGAATTCGGGCGCGCAGCGGATGTCGTAGCCATAACTGCTGGTGCCGTAGCTGATGATCTTGTGCCCGTCCCGCTCGCGGATCTGGCCGGGTTCGAAGGGCTCGATCATGCCGTGCTCTTCGGCCATCTTGCGGATCCATCTGTCGCTCTTGATCGTCATTGGGGTTACTCCGTGGCGCTATTGTAGAGAAGCAGGACCGCCCTTTGGCGGGCCTCCGGCGGCTCACAGCTGGAATGCCATCCAGAGCAGCAAACCATCCGCCACGTCGCGGACCAGGCCCGGCTGTGCAGGAACATAGGGGCGCGCCGAACGGCGCTCGTTTTCGAACCACGCCGCAAAGCGCAGCACGTCGCTCGTGTTGTGGAACGCGACCATCAACTCGTAGTTCAGGAACAGGCTTCTGCTGTCGAAATTGGCCGACCCGGCAAGCGCCAGCGTATCGTCGATCAGCGCCAGTTTCGCGTGCAACATGTCAGGCGCGAGCCAGATCCGCACGCCGGCCTGCGCCAATGTTCGCAGCGCCCTGCTGCGGGCCAGGTCGGACAGGCGATGGTTCGAGCGCCCAGGCAAGAGCAGATCGACCGCCACGCCTCGCATGGCAGCCAGGCGCAGCGCCATCAGCAAGGCCGAATCGGGAACGAAGTAAGGCGTGACCAGGGCAATGCGCCGGCGCGCCCGATACGCCGCCGTGATCAGCAGTGCATAGATCGTGTCGTCGGGCTGATCCGGGCCCGAGGCCACCAGTTGCGCTCCATCCAGCGGGTAGGGAGCGAGCGGCGGGACGGACACTTGCGCGCCGATGCCCTGGCCGTTGGCAAAGGCCCAATCGCGTACGAACAAGTCGCCGGCCTGACGCACCAGCGGGCCTCGCACGTCGAAGGTCAGGTCTTTCCAGCACGGAGCGCCCGGCTCGGAGACGAAGTATTCCGCCGCAAGGTTGCGCCCGCCGCACCACAGCCGGCCGGACTCCGAGTCGACGTCGGCGACCACCAGCTTGCGATGTTCGCGCAGATTGAACCGGCCCTTCAGCGGCGACCGGAACGGCGGCACGAACATCGTATAGACCCCGCCCGCTTCGGTGAAGCGCTTCAACCGCGGGCGCCCTCCCATCAGGCTGCCCAGCCCGTCGAGCAACAGGCGCACCCGAAGGCCGCTGCGTGCCTTCTCGCACAGCCGGTCGACAACGGCCTCGCCGAGGCTGTCGCGTCCGAGGATGAACGTACACACGTCGATCGAATGCAGCGCGCCGTCGAGCGTCGCCAGCAACGCGTCCCGCGACTCGATGCCGTCCTTGTGCACGTCGAGCGCCGTGTAAGCCGACGGCGACGGCTGGCCCAGCGCCAGGATGGTGTCGATGGCCCAAGCCTCGGATCCATGCGCCGCTGGCTGTGGCACCGCGGTCGATTGCCGGTGTTCCAGCTTGCGCGATCCAAAGGTCAGGAATGCAGGCAACGCCAGGTAGGGAACCAGCAGGATGAACAGGATCCACGCGATCGCCGCGGTGGGGTGGCGCCGCTGCTGCTTGACATGCGAGGTGATTGCATAAAGCAGGACGGCCGCGACCGTCACCAATCCGTGCACCGTGAGCAGCTGGGTGACGGCGAGGTTGGAGAACATGCAGCCGATGTTAGCCCGGCCGTGAAGGCTTGCAAGAGAATCTGAGCAGGGGCTCAGGAGCCTGCGCGCAGGCTCCTACGCGATCTGCACCCGCTCGATCACCCGGTCGTCGCCCAGCACGATCAGCCCAAACAGCAGTTCGTCCAGGCTGGCGGCCCGCGCGGTCTTGCGCGCCAGCAGCGGCGTAGCGGTGGGGTCGAGCACCAGGAAGTCGGCTTCGCACCCAGGCTGCAGGTTGCCGATCACGCCCTCCAGGCCGAGCGCCTGCGCCGCCCCTGCGGTGTGTTGCCACCACAGGTCCTGCGGCGACAGCGACAGGCCGGGCTTGTCGCGGCTCTCGCGCCCGACGTAGTAGGCGGCGAGCATGGTGTGGAACGGGCTGAAACTGGTGCCGCCGCCGACGTCGCTGGCCAGGCCATACTTGAAGCCGACGCGTTGCGCGGCCTCGTAATCGAAATAGCCGCTGCCCAGGAACAGGTTGCTGGTCGGGCTGACGGCGGCCGCGGCGCCGCTGTCGCGCATCAGGGCCCGGTCCTCTCCGTCCAGATGGATGCAGTGGGCGTAGATGGCCCGCTCGCGCATCAGGCCGAAGTCGTCGTAGATCGCCAGGTAGCTGCGCGAATCGGGAAACAGCTCACGCGCCCACTTGACTTCGTCCACGTTCTCGGCCACATGCGACTGGATCCAGACCTGCGGATAGCGGGCGGCCAATGCGCCGGCGCCGCGCAACTGCGCTTCGCTGCAGCTCGGCGCGTAGCGCGGCGTGATGGCGTAGCCCAGGCGATCGACACCGTGCCATTTCTGGATGAGCAACTCGCTGTCGATGAGGGACTGCTCGGTTTCGTCGCGCACGCCGTCGGGCGAATGGCGGTCCTGCAGCACCTTGCCCGCGATGAGGCGCAAATGGCGGCGCTGCGCTTCGGCCATCAGCGCGTTCACCGACGCCGGGTGCGAGGTCGCGAACGCCAGTGCGCTGGTGACGCCGTGCCGCAGCAGCTCGTCCAGAAAGAAGGTCGCGAGCTCGCGCGCATGCGCCTCGTCGGAAAAGCGCGACTCGTGCGGAAAGGTGTAGGTCTGAAGCCAGGGCAGCAGGCCCGGAGCGGGCGAGCCGATCATGTCGGTCTGCGGAAAGTGGATGTGCAAGTCGAT
>DATNCB010000624.1:0-5096 GCA_035571715.1 Ramlibacter sp. | reverse complement strand
TTGTGGATCGCATGCACCAACCCGGCGCAATCCATGCCCGACCAGTCGACGGTGCGCCGCGCGTTGGAGCGCGCCGAGTTCGTTTTGGTGCAGGAAGCGTTCGCCACCACGGCCACCTGCGACTACGCCGACCTGCTGCTGCCCGCGACCACCTGGGGCGAGAAGACCGGCACCGTTACCAACAGTGAGCGGCGCATCAGCCGGGTCCGGCCAGCCACGCCCAAGCCGGCGGAAACGCGCCACGACTGGGCCATCGCGGTTGAGTTCGCGCGCCGCCTCGAACTTCAACTGCGCCCGGGCCAGACCACGTTATTCCCGTACTCGCTGGCGGATGAAACGGCCGGCGCCGAAGCGATCTGGAACGAGCATCGCGAGACCACCCGAGGACGCGACCTGGACATCACGGGTATGAGCTACAGCCTGCTTGATGAGCGGCCTTTGCAATGGCCGATGCCCTCCGGACATCCCGAAGGAAAGGCGCGGCTCTACGAAGACGGCGTGTTTCCGACATCCGACGGCAAGGCACGTTTCGCCAACGTGGCTTGGCGACCGCTGGCCGAGCCGCGCGAATCGCGTTATCCGTTCTCGCTCACGACCGGGCGACTGCGCGACCAGTGGCACGGCATGAGCCGCACCGGCACGCTGGGGCGGCTGTTCGGTCACGTGGCCGAGCCGGCCGTGCAAATGAATCCGCAGGACATGGCGCGGCACCTGCTCAAGGACGGTGACCTGGTGCATGTCACGAGCAGGCGCGGCTCGATCGTCGTGCCGGTGCAAGGCAGCACCGAACTGGGCATGAGCCAGGCCTTCATCGCCATGCACTGGGGAGCAGAGTTCCTGACGGGCTGCTCCAGCACCGGCAAGCCGCTAGCCGGCGTGAACGCGATCACAACGTCGGCCTGCTGTCCGATTTCGAAGCAGCCCGAACTCAAGCATGCGGCCGTGAAGATCCTCAAGGCCGAGTTGCCCTGGTCGCTGCTGGGCGCCGCTTGGCTACCGGAGGACGAGGCCCTGCAGGCACGCGAGCAGCTCAAGGAGGTGATGGCGCGATTCCCGTTCGCCTCCTGCGTGCCGTTCGGGCGCGAGCGCCCTGGTGTCCTGCTTCGCGCTGCCGCACACGAAACGCCGCCGGAGCACCTCATCGAACGCATCGAAGAATTGTTGGGGTTGGACAGCCCCAATGTGCTGCGCTACGCCGACTCCAGGAAAGGCCAGCGCCGCGCGATGCGCCTCGTTCGCCGGGGCGAAGAAGCGCGGCTGGAAGCGTTTCTGCTGGCGGGCGACACCAGCGCCCAAGCCTGGATCAAGACGCTGTTGCAGGACGAGTTGCCGGCCCAGGCGTATGGCCGGATGCTGCTGGTACCTGGCGCCAAGGCGCCCGTTGCGGTCCAATCCCGCGGCAAGCAGGTCTGCACTTGCCTGAACGTGACCGACGCAGCGATCCATGCTCACCTGGGCGGCTGCGTTGGCAGCCAGGAGGAGCGACTCGCTTCGCTGCAATCGAGCTTGGAATGCGGGACAAGTTGCGGCTCATGTGTGCCGGAGCTCAGGCGGATGGTGCATTCCATGACGCCACTGAAGCAGGCGGCTTGAATAAGGGTGCGACAAATTTGCCAAATAGCCCGAAGTCATGAACCTTCGCGCAGAATCCGGGCAATGGGCATCAGCCAGTACATCAAGGAGATCGGGCGCGGCAAGCAAGGCGCCCGCTCGATCAGCCGTGAGCAGGCTGCGGACCTGTTCGGGCAGGTGCTCGATGGTTCGGTCACCGACCTGGAAGTCGGCGCCTTCTGCCTGGCGATGCGAATCAAGGGCGAAACGCCGGAAGAAATGGCGGGCTTTCTCGACGCCACGTATGCGCGCCTGCACCGTGTGCCGTCCAGCGGCCAGGCTGTCGTCGTGCTGCCCAGCTACAACGGCGCCCGCAAACTGCCGGTGCTCACGCCCTTATTGGCTTTGCTGATCGCGCGGCGCGGCTTGCCCGTACTCATCCATGGCACGGCCACTGAATCGAGCCGCGTTTTCGTGCCTCATGTGCTGCAGGCATTGGACATTCATGCGCTGCCCGCGATCAGGCGAATAGCGCCCGGCGAAGCCGTCTTCGTGCCGACCGAGCTGCTCTGTCCGGGGCTGAAGCGGCTGCTCGACGTGCGCCGCGCCGTGGGGCTGCGCAATTCCAGCCACAGCCTGGTCAAGCTGATGAATCCCTGCGACGGTCCCGCGGTGATCGTCAGCAGCTACACGCACCAGGAATATGCCGTTTCGATGGCCGCCGTGTTCGAACTGATGGGTTCGACCGCGCTGCTGTTGCGGGGCACCGAAGGCGAAGTGGTCGCGGATGCGCGGCGCCTGCCGCAAATGGACGGGTTCGTCGACGGGCGCCGCGTGATGCTGCAGGAAGGCCAAAAGGGAACCCTCAAGGATCTGCCGGATATGCCACGGGAGATCGACGCCGAAACTACCGCTGCTTACATTCAGGACGTGCTGGCCGGCACCAAGCCCGTGCCCGCTTCGATGGCATTGCAGGTGGAACACATCTTGCGTCTGGCTCGCGCACCTGATCGAACTATCGAGGCGACATGAATACCCCAAGAGTCACGCTGGTAGGCGCAGGTCCGGGCGATCCGGAGCTGCTGACATTGAAAGCCCTCAAAGCCATCCGCGCCGCAACGGTGCTGCTGGTGGACGACCTGGTCAGCCCCGACATCGTGGCTTTCGCTTCGCCGGGCGCGCGCGTGATCCATGTCGGCAAGCGCGGCGGCTGCCGGAGCACGCCGCAGACCTTCATCGAAAAGATGATGGTGATCGCGGCGAAGGAAGGCGAGAACGTCGTGCGCCTCAAGGGCGGCGATCCGTTCATCTTCGGTCGCGGCGGCGAAGAGGTCGAGCACCTGCGCGAAGCCGGCGTCCAGGTCAAGGTCGTGAACGGCATCACTTCCGGCCTGGCCGCCGTCACGGCGCTCGGTGTGCCGCTGACGCATCGCGAGCACGCCCATGGGGTGGTGTTCGTGACCGGCCATGCGCACCATGGCTCGCAAGGCACCCACTGGCGCGCGCTGGCGGCGACGGCGCGCGAGGCCAAGCTCACCCTGGTGATCTACATGGGCGTTAGCGGCGCCGCGCGCATCCAGGAGGAATTGCTCACCGGCCTGCCCGCTTCGACGCCCGTAGCCGTGATCCAGCGCGTCAGCCTGCCCGACCAGCGCCAGGCGGTGACGACGCTGGGCGAGCTGCACGCCACCATCGCGCGCGAACAGCTCGCCAGTCCCTCGGTCATCGTGGTCGGCGATGTGATCAGCGGCGTGGCCGCGGCGACCGAATCGTCAGCGCGTTTCCGCATCGCCTGACACAAAGTCTTCAGTCGACCTTCGCGCCGGAGGCTTCCACCGCCGAGCGCCAGCGCTCCGTGTCGTGGCGCACAAAGTCCGCGAACTGCTGTGTCGTCCCACCCACGACTTCGAGACCTTGAGAGGTCAGGTTGGCGCGCAATTCCGGGTCCGCGAGCACCTTGTTGATTTCGGTGTTCAGGCGCGCGATCGTGGCTGCCGGCGTACCGGCCGTGACCATGATGCCCTGCCAGCCGACAGCCGAGTAGTCCTTCAAGCCCGCTTCCTTCATCGTGGGCACATCGGGCAAGACCGGCGACCGCGCGCTTCCCGTGATGGCCAACGCACGCACCTTGCCGGCTTTCACGTGAGGCACCGCATTGAGCAAGTCGTTGGACAGCACCTGCACTTCCTTGGCCAGCAGCGCATTCAGCGCCGGCGCTGCGCCCTTGTACGGCACGTGCGTGATGGACACGCCGGCCTGGAGCTTGAAAAGCTCGACGGCCAGATGCGGAAAGGTTCCGTTGCCGGCGGACGCGTAGTTCAGCGCTTTCGGATCGGCCTTGGCCAACGCAATCAGTTCGGCCACATTGTTGGCCTTGACGTTGTCGGCTACCAGCAGCAGGTTGGGCACAGTGACCATCAGGACCACCGGCGCGAAGACGCTGGCCGTGTCATACGGCAGCGACTTGTAGAGGCTCGGATTGATGGCGATGTTGGTGTTGGCGAACAGGAGCGTCTGGCCGTCGGCGGGCGCCTTGGCCACGATGTCCGCGCCCAGGATACCGCCGGCGCCGGGCTTGTTGTCCACCACGACGGGTTGACCCAACGCGGTTGTCAAGCGCGCGCCCACCACACGCGCGAGCACGTCGGCCGAACCGCCCGGCGGAAACGGCACGACCAGGCGCAAAGGCTTGGAAGGAAAGCCCTGGGCCATGGCGCCGCCGCAGGCAAGCGCCAGCGCCCACGCGGCAAGACGGGCGAGTGTGCTCATCACTGGTCTCCTTTTTCCGGGATCACCGGCAACAACAGGAAGGACTCGTAGATGCCGCCGAATTGCACAGCGTGCCAGGTCGGCAGCGCATTGCAGGTGTGCACCCAGATCGGGTCTTCAGCGGTGGAATCCTGGCCCCGGACGTCCAGCGCCAGGCGATGGCCGGCGCGAAACAGGTTGGACAGCTCACGGATTTCCATCTGATACGAATAGCTTTGCCCGGGCCGCAGCGCTTCCTTGCGCGTGTGCTTTTGCCAGGGGCGATAAGGTTTGGATTTCTCCTCGTCCAGCTCGCGTTGCGAGGCGCGCAGCCAGCCCTTGGTGAGCGTGCGCGACGTGCCATCCGGCGCGATGTCGCGCAGTGTCGCGACCCAGGTCGCATCGCTCTGGTCGAGGGTTGCATGGAAAGTGAACGCCACGGGCCCGGTGACCTCGAAGTCGGCGGCGAACGGTTCGGTCGTGAAAGTGATCGCCAGCGGCAACTGGCCGGGCGGCAGGTCCGGATCATTGTCGAAATGCGCCTCGCCACTTTGCGCCGGTTGCGTGGGCGACAGCGACCCGCCCGGCCCCAGGTACAGCCGCGTCCAGCGGGTGCGCGCCAGCGGCCATTCGTGCTCGAAGCGGTATTCATTCTTGCCCTTGATCAGCAACTGGATCGGCGGCTCATCCATGAAGCCCGTGTCCTTGCCTTTGAGCCAGTGGTCGTACCAGCGCAGGATCAGGTCATGGTGATCGGTCCACGGCCGCAGCGGACCCAGGCGCGACGGCGTTTCCAT
>DATNCB010000623.1:0-4692 GCA_035571715.1 Ramlibacter sp. | reverse complement strand
GCAGTGCAGCAGTTCCGCGCCGAAGGCGGCAAGGGTTGCAACGTCACCGTGCCTTTCAAGTTCGAGGCGGCGCCGCTGGCGACCCGGCAGTCGGAGCGCGCGCGGCTCGCGCAGGCCTGCAACACGCTGCGTTTCGATGGGGCTGAAGTTTTCGCCGACAACACCGACGGCATCGGCCTGGTCAGCGACATCAGCCGCAACGCCGGTGTCGACCTCGCCGGCCGCGACGTCTTGCTGCTGGGCGCGGGCGGCGCGGCCGCGGGCGTGCTCGGACCGCTGGTCGAAGCGCGGCCGCGACGCATCGTCGTGGCCAACCGCACTCGGGCCAAGGCGGCGCTGCTGATCGAACGCCATTCAGCACTCGCAGCGCAACATGGCGTCGAGCTCGAGGCGCCTGAAATCCGCGCGCTCAAAGATGGCTTCGACGTGATGATCAATGCAACGGCCAGCAGCATGACCGGCGCGGCCGTGCCGGTCGCGCCCGGCGTACTCAAGGCCGGAGCGCTGGCCTGCGACCTGATGTATGGCCCGGCCGCACAGGGCTTTATCGATTGGGCCAGCCGGCATGGCGCCGCGCCACGCGACGGCTTGGGCATGCTGGTGGAACAGGCGGCTGAAGCCTACCTGGTGTGGCGCGGCGTGCGGCCGCCGTCGGCGCAGGTGCTGGCCGAGCTTCGCGCATCACTTGCCTAGTCATGCGATGAAGGCGCTCTTTCGCTGGCTCGCCCTGGTGATCGTCGCGGAAGCGGCACTGCAGTTGTTCTTTCTCTCCCGCATCGCCCTGATGGCCACGGTGGATCCGCAGTCCACCAGCTTCGAGCGTTCCGAGGCCTGGCGCCTGGCGACCCAGAAAGGCAGCCTGCGCTGGCGCCAGCAGTGGATGCCGTACGCGCAAATTTCCGACAACCTCAAGCGGGCGGTGATCGCGTCCGAAGACGGCAGCTTCACCAATCATGACGGCGTCGATTGGGAGGCACTGGAAAAGGCGTGGGAACGCAATGCCCAGGCCGAGGAGCGGGCTGCGCGGCAACGCCCGCGGCAACCGGCAGCGAAGGCACAGTTCGCGCCGGCACGAGCGGCCAGGCCGCCCAAGATCGTCGGCGGCTCCACCATCACCCAGCAGCTCGCCAAGAACCTGCTGCTGTCCGGTGAGCGCACGCTGCTGCGCAAGGGCCAGGAGTTCGTGCTGGCTTTCGAGCTGGAACGGATGCTCTCGAAGGAACGGATCCTGGAGGTGTACCTGAACAGCGTCGAATGGGGTGAGGGAGTGTTCGGCGCGGAGGCCGCCGCGCGTCACTACTACCGCAAGAGCGCCGCGCAACTCACGCCTTACGAAGCGGCGCGGCTGGCGGTGATGCTGCCGCGTCCCAAGTACTTCGAGAAGATACCCAACTCGGGCTACCTGGCCAGCCGCGCTTCGACGATCGTGGCGCGCATGCGGGATGCGGAGCTGCCGTAGCTGCGGGTACGGGTGTTCTTTGCGGTTTTGCGCGCATATGATCCGGCATGCTTGCGAAACTGATGAGCCTGTTCCTGCTCGCGCTGGTGCGCGTCCTGACAGGCGCGCAGGCGCGCTGGTACGGCTGCCCGCCCAAGGCGGAGCAGCGAATCTATTTCGCCAATCACCAGAGCCATGCCGACCTCGTGATGATCTGGGCGGCGCTGCCCGAGGAACTGCGCAGCATCACGCGGCCGATCGCGGCGAAAGATTACTGGACCCAGTCGGCGTTCAAGCAATGGATCACGACGGCGGTTTTCAACGCGATCTATGTGGAGCGCGAGCGCAAAGGCGATGAAGACCCGCTGCAGCCGCTCATCGATGCGCTGGAACACGGCGATTCGCTCATCATCTTTCCGGAAGGAACGCGCGGCAACGCGGAGGAGCCCCAGCCCTTCAAGGCCGGCCTGTACAACCTGGCCCAGAAATTTCCGCAGGCAGTGCTGGTCCCGGCCTGGATCGACAACATCCAGCGCGTCATGCCCAAGGGCGAAGTGGTTCCGGTGCCGATCCTGTGCTCGGTCACGTTCGGCGCGCCGATCCGGCTGGAACCCGAGGAAGAGCGCCGCGCCTTCCTGGACCGCGCGCGGCAGGCCGTGATCGCGCTGCGTGAGGTATGAACCAGTTCCTGCGCGGCCTCTCGTCCATCCAGCAGGTCGCGGCGCTGTTCGTCATCGTGTTCGGCATCCTGGTCGTGGTGAGCGTCACGGCCTTCCTGCTCACGTTCCGGGAGCAGGCCGACGCGCACGACGAGGCCTGGCACGCCGAGCTGAAAAACTTCCGCAAGCTGCTGGGCACGTCCTGGTTCATGGTCGTGGTGTTCTGGATGGCGTGGGCCGCCGGCGACACGGTCGCCACGGTGCTGTTCGCGGTGATCGCGTTCTTCGCCTTGCGCGAGTTCATCACGCTGTCGCCAACCCGCCGCGGCGACCACCGCAGCCTGGTGCTGGCGTTCTTCGTGGTGCTGCCGATCCAGTTCTGGCTGGTCGCCACGGAACACTTCGACCTGTTCACCGTCTTCATCCCGGTCTATGTGTTCCTGGCCATTCCCGTGGTGAGCGCGCTGGCCGGCGACACCCAGCGGTTCCTGGAGCGCAACGCCAAACTGCAGTGGGGAATCGTGGTCTGCGTCTACGGCATGAGCCATGTCCCGGCCCTGTTGCTGCTGGACTTCAGGAACTACGCGGGCAAGGGCGCCTTCCTGGTGTTCTTCCTCGTATTCGTCGTGCAGACCTGCATGCTAGTGCAGCACATCGTCACCCGGCGCCTGAAGCGGCCGCCCAGCGCTCCGCACGTAAGCAAGAGCTTCAACTGGTACAGCTGGATGCTGGGAATGAGCGTCGGCAGCATTGCCGGCGGCCTGCTGTCCTTCATCACGCCGTTCAAGCCCGGCCAGGCCCTGGCGATGGCATTTGTCGCCTGCGCCGCCGGATCGATGGGGCACCTGGTGATGAAAGCGCTCAAGCGCGACCGCGGCGTCACGGCCTGGGGCCAGCGCGGCATTTCGGTGACGGGCGCCAACGGCCTGCTCGATCGTGTCGATGCGCTGTGCTTTGCGGCGCCGATCTTCTTCCACTCGGCGCGCTGGTACTTTGGCGCATGAAGGCAGGACCATGAAATCCATCCGCATCCTGGGCATCGATCCCGGCCTGCAAACCACTGGGTTTGGTGTGATCGATGCGACGGGACACACGCTGACCTACGTCGCGAGCGGCACGATCACCACCACCCACCTGGACCGCGGCAACCTGCCGGCGCGCCTCAAGGTGCTGTTCGACGGCATCGCCGAGGTCCGGGAACGCTATCAGCCCGATATGGCGGCGGTGGAAATCGTCTTCGTCAACGTCAATCCGCAGGCCACGCTATTACTCGGCCAGGCACGCGGTGCCTGCGTCACGGCGCTGGTAGCGTGCGACCTCGCGGTGGCCGAATACACGGCGCTTCAGATGAAGCAGGCGGTCGCCGGCCATGGCAAGGCGGCCAAGGCCCAGGTCCAGGAAATGGTCAGGCGCCTGCTCAAGCTGCCGGGACTGCCCGGCAAGGACGCGGCCGACGCACTGGGCCTGGCGATCACGCATGCGCACGCGGGCGCAGCGATGAGCCGGATCGCCCAGGCCTCCGAGACTTCACGCAAGGTAAGCGGCATGTACAAGGGCGGGCGGCCCTACTAAACACCGCCGCCCGCCCGGATGGTGTGGCGCGCCCCACCACCCCCGGGATTGGGGAAAGTTTCCCCCCGACCGCGGGGAGTTTCCCCTAACAATCAGCCTCGAAAAACGCCAATGGTTACGTTTGGTACAGAGTGTTCCTGACCATGTACTGACCTGTTGGCACGCCCAATGCTTCGCGGCGAATGCCCCATAAATTTTAGGGGATTAGTTCCGAGACGCCTTGCCGCGCCCCGCAGTTGTTTTGCCGAGCGGGGGCGATCAGGCGAACCGGCTGGCTGGGCCGGCGGCGCCTCGGAACTTTTTCTCGGTAGCCATTGGGACCGCGGGAGCAGTTGCGCAATCAACCACTTTTTGACGATAGGAGCACACCAAATGTCCTCATTTTTTATTTCACGGAAAGACTCGCAAGCCCGGTTGCGCGAAGCCGAGAATGCCATGAAGAACCGGGCAGAGATCATTCAAGCGCGTTCGCAGGGCCAGATGTCCAAGCGCGATCTGCTGAAGGTTTTTGGGGTGGGCGGCATGCTGCTCCCGATCCAGGGCCTCAGCCCCTTTGCCAGGAGCGCCTTCGCCGACAGCGGCGTTCCGACCGGCGCCCCGCGCAGTCCGCTGCCGTACGATCGGCCATTCCAGTCGCCGTTGCTTCGTTGTCACAATTTGACCTCGCAACCGCTCACTTCCACCGGCGGACCCGACGCCCAGTTGATATGGCCTACCAGCACGGGCGAAGCGCCCGCGATGCGCCGGTCGAACACCAATACGATTCGCCATACAGTCAACCTCGCCAATGCCAACAACAACGGCAACGTTTCCGTAAGCGGGACGACCGGGCCGCAGGAAGGTCGGGCACCGGGAGAAGCTTTCGCGCATCAGCGCTGGAATGAGCTAATGAACGCCGCCAAGGGGGCGGATGGACAGGTATCCCATCCACTGGCCCCGCGTGGTTTCGTGATGTCCCTGGGGCAGGTCGCCCCCGGCATCAGCTACAACCTCGCCGACCCGCGTTGGCCGGCACAAGGGCCG
>DATNCB010000622.1:0-2183 GCA_035571715.1 Ramlibacter sp. | reverse complement strand
GGCACGTTCCACGGCGAGATCAGCGCACAAACACCGACCGGATGGAACAGTGTGTAGTTCAGGTGGGTTTCGGTCGGATAGGTGTGGCCGTCGACGCGGGTACACATCTCCGCGAAGTAATAGAAGTTGTCGGCGGCGCGCGGCACCAGCTGCTTGCCGGTCTGCGCGATCGCCTGCCCCGTGTCGTCGGTTTCGAGCCGCGACAGCTCCGGCACATGAGCCGCGATCAGATCGCCGAGCTTGCGGATCAGCTTGGCGCGCTGCGGCGCCGGCGTGGTGGCCCACTTCGGGAACGCGTCCTTGGCCGCCGCGACGGCCGCATCTACTTCGGCTGCGCCGCCCGACGCTACCTCGGCCAGCACCTCCTGCGTTGCCGGATTCACGGTTTCGAAATAGTCGCGACTGGCGACCCGCTTGCCGTTGATGAGGTGATCGATTCGCATCAATAGGGTCAGACTCCAATTTCCCGATCGGAAGCGATCCGGTTCTCCAGCGCGCCGATGCCTTCGATCGCGGTCACCACCACGTCGCCGGTACGGCAGTCCACGACGCCGTCGGGCGTGCCGGTCAGGATCAGGTCGCCGGGGCGCAGGGTCATGAAGCTGGAAAAATATTCGATCAGGAAGGGCACGTCGAAGATCATGTCCTTGGTGTTGCCCGACTGCGTGACCTTGCCGTTCACCGTCGTGCTCAGCGCCAGCGCCATCGGGTTGGGAACATCGGCGGCTTCGACGAACCAGGGGCCCAGCGGCGTGGCGCCGTCACGGTTCTTCACGCGCAGGTTCGGGCGATACCAGTTCTCCAGGTAGTCGCGGATGGCGTAGTCGTTGGCCACCGTGTACCCGCCGATGAAGTCATAGGCATCGCTGCGCTTCACGTTGCGCGCGGTCTTGCCGACGATCACCGTCAGCTCGCATTCGTAGTGCATGAACTGCACGCCGGCGGGACGCCGCGTGAACTGGCGATGGCCGGTCAGCGCGTTTTCGCCTTTGAGGAAGACCAGCGGCTCTTCCGGCGCCTTGAACGCCAGTTCCTTCGCATGATCGGCGTAGTTCAGGCCGAGTGCGAGGATGGTGCGCGGCTGCGCTGGCGGCTTCAGCGGCGGCAGCCAGCTGACGGCATCGAAGGGCACCAGCCCGCCGCCGTCCAGCAGCAATTGGCCGTCGCGCTCGCGGGCGTTGCGCACCACGCCTTCGTAAACGACGCGGGCGGACTTCATGCGGCTTCCTCCGAAAGATGGTCGTGGATCGAACAGCCTTGGCGTCGGACGCCATGGCCGCACTGCGCTGGTCGATCCCCGCAAGCGGGGCCCCTCGCCCTTCGCTTCACGCGCCCTCCGCCACGAGCATGTTCCTCAATGTCCCCAGGCCGTCGCACCGAAGCTCGATCCTGTCGCCTGTCTGCGCCAGCGGGCGGCCAGCGTCGCAGCCCAGCATCAGCACGTCGCCCGCGCCCAGTGTCATGAACTCGCCGACGTCGGCCAGGAGCTCACGTGCATCGCGCACCATGTTCGCGAAGTGGACGGTCTGCCTCAGCTCCCCGTTGATGTGCACTTCGAGCCGGAATTGCGACGGATCGCCGGCTTCTTGTGCGGTGACCAGCTTGCCGCCGATGCCGAGAAATCCGTCCAGGCACTTGAACTTGACCGGCGGGCGGAAGAAGCTGGCGTGCGGCACCGACAGGTCGTTCATCAGCACATAAGCACCCACTTCGCCCGGCGCATTCATGACCATCGCGATGGTGGCTCCCACCTCGACCTGCGGTACCCGCGCCGGCACCGGAATGTCGGTGCCGTCGGCAGTAAAGGTGTTCGCCGTCTTGATATAGAGCACCGGCGCTTTCGGCGGTGCCCGGTACGGCGGCTCGTTCATCCTCGCGCCAAGCGCTTCCAGCTCCCCGCGAAAGTTCAGCAGCGTGCCGTACACCGTGCCGGCCGGGATGAAGCTCACGGCTGCTCCAGTTCAATGACTTCGTCGAGCAGCCGATATAGCCGCAGGAGTTTTTCCCGGCCCAGCGACTTCTCCATCCAGTCGTAATGCCGTTCGATCGTGTGCGAGAGTTTTTCCACCAGCTTCAGCCCTTTGGCCGTCGCCTCGACCACCGTGCGCCGCTGATCCGCCGGATCGCGTTCGCGCCGCACCAGCCCATCGCGCTCCATGCGCATCAGCACGCCCGTGAGGCTG
>DATNCB010000621.1:0-3750 GCA_035571715.1 Ramlibacter sp. | reverse complement strand
GGGCTCGGTGGTTTCACCGGTGTGGTGCCCACGCTGTGGTGCACCTTGCGCGGCTTCGAAAAGGACACGCAGCGCGCCGTGATCCAGAACTTCAACCTTGCCATGCTGGCGGTGACCTTCACCAGTTACCTCGCCACCGGCATCGCCACGCGCCAGATGGTCCCGCTGTTCGCCATCGTGGCGCCCGCCATGCTGATCCCTTCCCTGCTCGGCGCGCGCCTCTACCTTGGCATCAGCGACGTCGGGTTTCGCAAGGTCATCCTGTGCTTGCTCACCGCCTCGGGCGTGGCCATGCTGGTGTCGGCGATACCCATTCTCATCGGCCGCTGGTAGCCAGCTTCCAGGCTCTTGAAAATTCGCGGCGCGCCGCTAATTCAAGTCGCGCGGCTGACGACTGCGCAGCGCAATCAGTTGTTTCTTTGTTAACTGATCAAAGGAGAGCTGTGATGATGAATGCATCCTTCAGGCCTGCCGGGGACCTCTTTTCCGAGCTGAACCGTTTGCAGAGCGTCCTCGACCAGGTGTTCCGGCCGTCCGAACGGTCGAGTATCCGCGCTCTCACCGGCGCGACTTTCCCGGTGATCAATGTGGGCACCACGCCCGACACCATCGAGGTGATGGCCCTGGCGCCCGGACTGGATCCGGCCACCTTGGAGCTGAGCATCGATCGTGGGCTGCTGGTGATCTCCGGCGAGCGCAAGAGCGAAGTGCCCGAGGCGGGCGACGGCATCAGCGTCTATTCCCAGGAGCGGTTTGCCGGCAACTTCCGCCGCGTTGTCAGCTTGCCCGATGACGCCGACCCCGGCAAGGTCGACGCCGGCTACCGCGATGGCGTCCTGCGAATCACGGTGGCCAAGCGCGAGTCGTCCAAACCACGTCGCATCGAAGTCAGTTGATCGATTGCCCATCCCGAAAGGAGATTTGCCATGAATTCGGAACTTCAGACTTCAGACCGCAGCCGCCTGACTCAGCAAATGACTGATAGGGAGGCCGGCAACCAGCCGTTCGTCGTCCCGCCCGTGGACGTCTTCGAAAATGAGTCCGGCATCACGCTGCTGGCCGACTTGCCCGGCGTTTCGCGTGACAGGCTGGGTGTGCGCGTCGATGGCGAGAGCCTCATCCTGGAGGCTACCGCGGGCACCATGCAACCCGAAAACATGGAGCTGGTTTACGGCGAGGCGCAGTACCCCTCTTATCGCCGCCAGTTCACGCTCAGCCGCGAGCTCGATCCTTCCCGCATCGAGGCCAGCCTGAAGGATGGCGTCCTCAAGCTGGGCATTCCAAGACGGGACGAAGCCAAGCCGCGCCGCATCGAAGTGCGCGTCGGTTAACGCCGCGCGGCACTAGGCCCTCGATGGCGCGGCGCTTTCCGCCGCAACGCTGTCGGCGGCGTGCAGCTCGGCCGACGTCGCCAACGGCCGAGCTAGCGGCGGTTCGATGGACTGGGGCATCAGCGGCAGCCGCAGAACGAACGTGGCGCCGCCGCCTTCACCCGGGCTTTGCGCGCTGACGCTGCCGCCGTGCAGTTCCACCAGGTGCTTGACGATGGCGAGCCCCAGGCCGAGGCCGCCGTAGCGGCCCTGGTTGGACGCGTCGGCCTGACGAAAGCGATCGAACACGTGGGGCAGGAAATCCGCGGGGATGCCGATGCCGGTGTCCGCCACGCTGATTTCCACTTGGTCTTCGAGCTTGCGCAAGGCCAGCTCGATGCGGCCCTGCTCAGGCGTGAACTTCACGGCATTGGCTATCAGGTTCACCATCACCTGCTGGAGCCGGCTGGGATCGCCGGCAATCGGGCCCGCAGCGAGGTCCAGGACCTTGCGGATGTGCAGCCCCTTGGCATCGGCGGCCGGCCGGACGGCCTCCGCGGCAGCGTCGATGAAGCTGCGCGGCTCCAGCGGCTGCATTTGCAGGCGCAGCTGCCCCGACGTGATACGGCTGATATCGAGCAAGTCCTCGATCAGCTTGGTTTGCGCCTGCACGCTCTGGTCGATCACCTCCAGGCCCTTGTCGAAATCTTCTTCGCTCGTCCCGAGCCGCAAGATGCGGGCCCAGCCGGCAATCGCGCTCAGCGGCCCGCGCAGCTCGTGCGAGACGATTGCCAGGAATTCATCCTTCAGGGCGTTCAAACGCTCGGCAAGGGCACGGGCGGCACGCTCCTTTTTGAGCAGCGACTGACGCTCTGCGGCCTGCGCCCGGGCAGCCGACAGCTGCTCACGGGCCTCGGTCAACGCCTGGCGCAGCGCTGCCAGTTCCTGCTGCGCTTGCGGCTTCATGGAAGCACCCCCCGCCACCGCCGGTTGCGTGCAAAATGTCTTTGACCAGCAGCGCCAGTGGCAAGGAGACCGGAGTTGGCCCTCAGAGCATTCGTCGTCGAAGACAACGTGGCGATCCGCGACAGCTTGATCGAAGCGCTCTTCGAGCTGACGGGGATCGTTAACGCTGGCGTTGCCGGCACCGAGAAAGCGGCGATCGCCTGGTTGACGGACCCCGCCAACGAATGGGATATCGCCATCATCGACCTGATACTCGAACCTGGCGGCAGTGGCTTCGGCGTGCTCAATGCCTGCCGAAATCGCAAGCCGGAGCAAAAAATGGTGGTACTGACGGGGACCGCCAATCCGGACGTGCGCAAGCGCTGCGAGGCACTCGGCAGCGATGGTGTATTCGACAAATCCATTGAGACCGATGCACTGATGGACTATTGCCTGGCGCTGGCCCAGACCACCCGAACCTGATCGCCGGGTCTGCTTCCAATTGTGTCGGCGCAAGACATCTGTTCTTGTAGGACGCGGTCGCGTCGCTGGGGCGCGTCCATCCCATAGATGAGGTAGATACTCTTCGTTACGAATGTGTGCGAAAATAGGTTACAAGCAGGCGGGCACGGTCACGCGCCGGCTGCCGCATCAGGGAGAGTCCGGCCAAAGCGCTGGAAAGCCTTTTTTCGTTGGGCTCGAACATGAACCACGCCGCGATTCTCGTGGTGGATGACAATCCCGATCACCTGGAACTGACGGTGATGGCGCTCGATGAATACTGCGCCCCGGGGGAAGTCGTCACCGCCACCGACGGAGTGGAAGCGCTGGATTACCTGTTCGGGCGCGGCGCCCACGCCGCACGCGACACCAGCCAACAGCCGCGACTGGTCATCCTGGACATGAAACTGGTGCGCCTGCACGGGCTGGAGGTGCTCAAGGCGATCCGGCAGGATCCGCGCACCGCCACGATTCCGGTGGTCATGCACTCTTCGTCGACCGAGAAAAGCGACATCGCCGCATGCTATGCCGCCGGCGCCAACAGCTACGTGCGCAAGGCCACCGACTACGACGAAATGCGCCGGAAAATGCGCCAGTTATACGACTTCTGGATCACGGTCAACGAGAGCAACCGCCCCACTGGCGCCTGAAAGCGCAACCCTCAAGCGCCTGCCGCGATGCGTCGCAGCGCTTCTTCGAACACTTCCGGCGGCTGGCCGCCCTGAATCAGGTGCCTGTCGTTGACGATCACCGCCGGCACGGCGTGAATCCCATGGTCGAGGTAGAACTGCTCGCGATCGCGCACTTCGGCCGCGTACCGGCCGCTATCGAGGACGTCGCGCGCACCCGCCGGGTCCAGTCCGGCCTGCGCGGCCGCCTGCACCAGCACCTCACGATCCTCGGGGCTGTGGCCATCCGTGAAATACGCCTTGAGCAGCTCCTTTTTCAGCGCCCGTTGTGACTCCGGGTATTCCGCGGCCGCCCAGTGCAGCAG
>DATNCB010000620.1:0-7359 GCA_035571715.1 Ramlibacter sp. | reverse complement strand
CCGTCCATGGCCGTGTTTTGCCAGATCACGCTGCAGACCGGGTCCTGCGCGAAGGCCATGCCGATCGGACTGCTGTTGAACAGCGTTTCGAACTCCTGGGCCTTGGCCTCCAGCGAATCGCGTGCCGCGGCGTCCTGGGCGCGCGCCTGTATCAAGGCATCCCGCAGCAGTGCGATCTCGCGCACCGGCACGTCGCCGGGCAAGCCCGCAGGCCCTCGCGTGGCCAGCTGCCGCAGCGGCCGCGTCACCCGGCGTGCTGCCGCGGCCGCCAGCAGCAGGCCAAGCAGCAGGCACGCTCCGCTGGCGGTCAGCGCCGCAATCATGGCCTTGCGGTGCGCCGCATCGGTGGGCTCGGCCGGCAACGCCACGCGCACCTGCCAGCCGGCGCTCGGCACCACGTGCCAGGCGGCGTAGACCGTGCGGTTGTCGAAATCGCTGGACCGCTGCAAGCCCGAGGGGCGCTCGCGCATTGCCGCGGCGGCGTCCGGTGGCAGCGCCAAGCCGGCGGCTACCGGTCCGGCCGAATCACCGATCAGCCGGCCTTGCGCATCGAGCAGGCTCGTGCGTGCGCCCGCCGGCGCATTGGCCGCGCTCACCAGCTGTTGCCAGGCAGCTTCGGCTATGCGCGCGCCCAACACGTAGCGCATGGTGCCGTCCTGGACCACCGGCAAGGCAACGGCCATCGTGCGCCTGCCGCCACCGGCGGCGGCCAGCGTCGACGCATCGGGCTGGGACTTTGCAAGCACGCGCCGGTGAAGCTCGCGCAACTGCCCCGCTTGGGTGGACTCTCCGGCTGGCGCCGAAGTATCGAGCAGCGCCGCGCCGTCACGGTCTAGCACGAAGATGCTGTCCCAATCGCGGCGCGGGCGCCACTGGAGCAGATCCCCCAGCCGCGCGATCTGGCCGCGCTGCAAGACGTCCGACTGTGACAGCACCGCCAGGGCATCGAACGACGACACCAGTTCACGGTCGACCGCCTGCGAAAGGGCGGTGGCCGTGGCGGCAAGTTCGGCCTGCATCTCGGCCTGTTCCTCGCGCACGTCCGCAAAGATCTGAAAGATCATCAGCGCTGCGATCGGCAAGGTCGCGAGCAGGATCACCGCGATCAGATACGTCCGCAGCGACGCCGTCGGCCACGAACGATTTTTCAGTTGTTGCAGCAGGCGCATTGTCGAGGTGGAGCAGGGAGCAGAGGTTACCCCAGCCGGTGAAAAAATGGTCTTCGTGTTACCAGGAGTAAACGGCACGGACTTTGCGGGGGGAAGGAAGACTGTGGAGAAGTGCAAATGGAGGTTGGTTCCGCCGGTTCCGCCGAAGGGGCTTCAGGCCCTCGCCTGAGTACCGCCACGTCGTTCTACGCGCGAGTGATCGTAGACAGCGACGGCGAAGTGCTGGGAAGCATCAGCGATCTCATACTAGACCTCGAACGCGGATGCGTCGCCTACGCGGTGTTGTCCACTGGCGGGTTCATGGGAATGGGCGAGCGAATGTTCGCCGTGCCATGGCGGGCGCTGCGTCCGGCCGGGCAGAAATTTGCCCTGGATTGCAAGCGGGCGGAGCTCGAAACGGCACCGGCTTTCGACCGTGATCATTGGCAGCAGGCGCCGGCATACTGGTGGCACGAACGGGTGCATGCCCATTACCATTCCCGCCCCTATTGGAAATAACGGCGTAGATCTTGCCGTAATTCGTACACGAACCCAGGGCTGGGGCTGCGGCTCGAGCTCGGCTTTGAGAGCGCTGCTAAAGAGCTGAGAGGTTCCGCGAGGGGCCAGTAACCGGGGCGTTTTTCTGCTCTAGACTTGGGCCATGAAGCTGGACATTCCACCCGCGATAGCAACGGCGGCCGAGGCCGAGTGGGTCGAAGGCGAACTCGTGCGCAGCCTGATGCGCACCGCGCGCAACACACAGCTCGTAGGCCTGGTGCTGATCCCGATCTTCATCGGGGTACTCTGGGGTGACGCACCGACGAGCTGGCTGCTGACGTGGGCGCTGGCCGCGCTCGCGGTCGCCGCGGCGCGCTTTGCGATCACCGGCAAATACGTGCGTGAAGTGATGATCCGTGACGCCGCCGCGCACCTGGCTTTCTTCGGCCGCTACCGCGTGCTGTGGCCGATCAGCGCGCTGGTCTGGGGCATCTCCACGCTGCTGTATTTCGACCACTCGTCGCTGGACGACCAGTTCATCTGCTGGCTGATGATGGCCGGGCTGGCGATGTTTTCCGTCAACAGCCTGTCCAGCCACCTGGCCACGTTGCGCGCTTACCTGGACACCCTGGCGTTGACGGCGCTGGTCATCATGCTGTGGCGCATTGGCGTGGAGCTGCAATTCCACGGGCCGCATTTCCACTACTGGGTCATCGCGCTGCTGGTTATTTTCTGGCAGGTGCTGCGCCAGGCAGGGCTGCGACTGCACGAGACGCACCGCAGCAACTTCGAGCTGCAATACCGCAACAACCAGCTGATCGAATCGCTCACGCGGCAAACGCAGGCGGCCCTGGAGGCGGTGGAGATCAAGAACCGTTTCCTGGCGAGCGCGGCCCATGACATCCGCCAGCCCGTGCACGCCTTGAGCCTGTACGCCGACTGGCTGGGCAGCGAGCCGGAACTGGTGCACGAGATCGCGCCCAAGATCGTCGAGTCGACCAAGGCAGTGAACGCACTGTTCGATTCGCTCTTCGACCTGGTGCGGCTGGACTCGGGCAAGATCAAGCTGAACATCCAGCCGGTCGACCTGGGCCAGTTGCTGCACGACCTGGAGTTGCAGTACCGGCCGCTCGCGCAGGCCAAGGGCTTGCGGCTCCGGGTGCGCGTCGTGCCGGGCACCGTGCTGTCCGATGCCATCCTGCTGCGGCGCATCGTCGGCAACCTGGTGTCCAACGCGGTCAAGTACACCCAGCGCGGCGGCGTGCTGTTGGCGTCGCGCGCCACGTCCAAAGGCTGGCGCATCGAGATCTGGGACACCGGCGTGGGCATCGCACCGGTACACCAGCGCGAAATTTTCCGCGAGTTCTACAAGGTCCCGAGTCACGCGGGAACGGAAGAGGGCTTCGGCCTCGGCCTGTACATCGTGGCCCGCCTGTCGACGATCCTGGGCCATCCGCTCAGCCTCGATTCGAGGCCAGGCCACGGCACCGTGTTTCGCGTGATGCTCCAGCCGACCGACGTCCAGGAGGCGACCGACCGGGCCGCCGCCTTCGGCGGCTCAGCTGGCCAGCATGCCGTGAGTACGAGCGTAGTGGATGGTCTGAGTGCGGCTTTTCACCCCTAGCCGGCGGAACAGCCGCCAGAGGTGAACCTTGACGGTGTGCTCGCTGATGCCCAGCTCGTCGGCGATTTCGCGGTTGGACAAGCCGCGGTCCAGCATCACGATCAGCTGTTTCTGGCGCTTGGACAGCTTGTTGTCGGACGGGGAGAGTTCCTCGAATCCGCCGTCCGCAGTCAAGAGAGCCCGCAGCGCGTTGCCGATCTCCTGGGCGCCCGAGGACTTTTCGATGTAGATGTCGGCGCCGGCCTCGATGCACTGCTCCTCGGCATCGGCCGCCGGCGAGGCCGACAGCACTGCCAGAGGAGTCTCTGGAAAACGGTTCTTCATCTCATGAATGCCCGAAGTGCCGGTGGCATCCGGCAGCTTCAGATCCAGGCAGATCAGGTCGGGCGGACCGTGCTGCTTGACAGCCGCTTCGACACCGCCGATACGGTCCAGCTCGACCACGTTGGCGCCCGGGCGCAGGCGGCGCATCAGCATCACGACCGCTTCACGCATGAGCGGGTGGTCATCGATGACATACACGCTCATTGGTTTTGAACTCTTGATCTCTGTATTCATAAGAATGAAGGATAACCCGGATTAAGGTGGGGTTGCTCTTGACCGGCTTTTAGCACACCAACGATTATCGCGGCTGTGCCGATAGTGACAATAGTTCCAGCGCCGCCGTCACCTCGGCCGCTTCTATGCCCTGGCCCATAGTCAGTGCGGATTCGAGGCCGGCCAGCCCATTGCGCTTGAGCTGCGAAATCGTGCGGCCCGCCTGCTGGGGTGAGTCGAACCCGGCGCTCTGGGCCAACAACCGACCGCTGCCATCGACCAGTTTGAAGTAATGCCGGCCGTCGGCTTCGCGGTACTGCTTGAATGCCGGCATCGCCGCCTTGGCGGTTCTTGCTTTTCCCGCGGAACCTGCTGGCGCGGCCAGGCTGCGCAGACCGACAGCGGCGCGCAGTTCGGCCAGGAACGGCTTGGCCAGCACCCGCGCCTTCTCCGCGCCGTTGCGCAGGATCTTCTCGAGTTCGGCGGGGTTGTTCACCAGCGCATCATGGCGTTCGCGCATCGGTGCGACCTCGCGGTCGATGCGCTCGAACAATAGCTGCTTGGCATCGCCCCAGCCGATGCCATCGGCGTAAGCCTGGCGCATTGCCTGGGTCTCCGGCTCGGAGGCGAACGCCTGGTAGATCTGGAACAGCGCCGAACCTTCGACCTGTTTGGGCTCGCCGGGCGAGCGTGAATCGGTCACGATGGCGGCGATCTGTTTGCGGATCTGCTCGGGCGGCGCGAACAGCGGAATGATGTTGTCGTAGCTCTTGCTCATCTTGCGCCCGTCCAGGCCGGGCAACATCGCCACCGACTCGTCGATCGCCGCTTCCGGCGCCACGAAGTGCTCGCCGTAGAGATGATTGAAGCTTTGCGCCATGTCGCGCGCCATCTCGATGTGCTGCACCTGGTCGCGGCCCACCGGGATCTTGTGGGCCTTGAACATCAGGATGTCGGCGGCCATCAGCACCGGGTACATGAAGAGGCCCGCGGTCACGTCGGCGTCCGGGTCGCTGCCGCTCGCCACGTTCTTGTCGACGGCCGCCTTGTAGGCATGGGCGCGATTCAGTAGGCCCTTGCCGGTGACGCAGGTCAAAAGCCAGGTCAGCTCGGTGACCTCGGGGATGTCCGACTGGCGGTAGAAGAACACCTGACCGGGGTCCAGGCCGGCGGCCAGCCAGCACGCCGCGATCTCCAGTGTCGAGCGTTGGATGCGGGCCGGTTCATCGCACTTGATCAGCGCGTGGTAATCGGCCAGGAAATAGAAGTTCTCGGTGCCGGCGCGGCGGCTGGCCTCGACGGCCGGCCGGATCGCGCCGACATAGTTGCCCAGGTGGGGCGTGCCGGTGGTGGTGATGCCGGTGAGATAACGAACAGGAGCAATCGCCATGGTTATCGGAACAGGATTGTGAGAGGCATGAGCAGCAGGTCCAGTGCGCCATACCCGAACATGATCAGAGGGCGCAGCCAGTAGGTGCCGACGACACCCATCAGGACCAGCCCCATCACGATGAAAAAGCCCCAGGGCTCCAGGCGGCTGACGGCGTGGGCCTGGCGCCGCGGCAACAGGCCCACCAGGATGCGGCCGCCATCGAGCGGGGGCAGCGGGAACAGGTTGAAGGCCCACATGACCAGGTTGACCAGCACGCCGGCCTTGCACATCTCCAGGAAAAACCGTTCGTTCACGTCGGTGCCCACCAGCACCGTATAGACGATCGCCCAGAGCAACGCCTGCACGAAATTGGACGCCGGCCCGGCGAGCGCGACCCAGATCATGTCGCGCTTGGGCCGGCGCAGGCGGGCGAAGTTCACTGGGACCGGCTTGGCGTAGCCGAACAGGAAAGCGCCGGACGTCGCGAAGTACAGCAGCAGCGGCATCAGGATCGTGCCCACCGGATCGATGTGCTTGATCGGGTTGAGCGTGACCCGCCCCAGCATGTACGCGGTGCTGTCGCCCAGATAGCGCGCGACATAGCCGTGCGCCGCCTCATGGATGGTGATGGCGAACAGCACCGGCAGGGCGTAGATCAGGACCGTCTGGACGAGGTTGGAAATATCCACGAGGCGGATTGTCTCAGACACGCATGTTCACAAACCCAGCGCGGCGATGTCGCCTCGTCCACGGCGCACCACCACAGCTTCGCCGCCCAGACCCATGGGAGTGAGATCGATCACGCTGGTGGGCTGGGACGGGCAGGCCCCGGCATCGATCACGCCGGCGATCTGGTGTTCGAAGCGGTCGCGAATCTCTTGTGCGTCGTTCAGGGGTTCGGTTTCATGCGGGGGAATGAGCGTGGTGGCCAATAGCGGCGCTCCGTGGATGGCCAGCAGCTGTTGCAGCACGCGGTGATCGGGAACGCGCAAACCGACGGTCTTGCGCTGCGGATGGCTCACTCGCCGCGGCACCTCGCGGGTGGCATCCAGGATGAAGGTATAGGCGCCCGGCGTAGCGGACTTGAGCAACCGGTACTGCCGGTTATCCACGCGCGCGTAGTTGCTCAGCTCGCTCAGATCGCGGCACATCAGCGTGAGATGGTGCCGGTGGTCCATGCCGCGGACGTGGCGCAGCCGGTCAACCGCCGATTTGTCATCCAGGTGGCAGGCCAGTGCATAGCTCGAATCGGTGGGAACGGCGACGATACCGCCGCCCTCGAGCAGTGCGACGGCCTGTTTGAGCAGGCGTACCTGCGGGTTCTCGGGGTGGACTTCGAAGTACTGGGCCATCGCGCTGCTTTCAGGCTTCGATCGGCTCGAGCGCGAGCCGGCTCTCGCGCACCGTGAGCCAGGCACCGCCCGCGCCGCAGAGGGCGATCATCGCGATGCCCAGCAACGACCAGTCGTCGGGCACATGGGAGAACACCAGCCAGCCGGCCAGCATCGAAAAGCCGATCTGCCCGTACAGGTAGGGAGTGAGCGTGGCTGCCGGCGCGCGCTGGAACGCGAGGATCAGCAAGTAGTGGCCGACCGTGGCCGCCAGCCCCATGAAGCACAGCGCCGCCCACAGCCACCAGGCCGGCAAGGTGGTCCACACCAGGGGCAGGGCAAGGGTTGCCAGCAGCGCACCGACCCAGCCGGTGTACAGGTGCATGGTCACCGGGTCCTCGGTGCGCGCGAGCTTGCTGGTCAGCACCTGGAACCAGGCATTGGTGACCACGAGCCCGAGCGGCAGCAGGCTGGCCCAGTGGAAATTTTGCGCGCCGGGCCGGATGATGACCAAGGTGCCGGCAAAGCCGCCCGCCACCAGCGCCCAGCGCGTCGACGATACCCGTTCCTTCAGTACCGTCGCGGCCAGCACGGTGACCGCCAGCGGCGCGATCATGACGATGGCAGTGAACTCGCCCACGGGCATGTACTTCAGGCTGGCGAATGCGAGCAGGCTGCTGGCCAGCAGCAGCAGGCCGCGCAGTAACTGGAACCTGGGATGCAGCGTGCGCAGTGCCGACATCCCGCGCACCGGCAGCACGCTGACGGTGGTGGCGATCGCCTGGAACGCATAGCGGAACCACAGCGCCATCAGCAGCGGCACCGAGGCACTGACGTACTTGGTGGTCG
>DATNCB010000619.1:0-1480 GCA_035571715.1 Ramlibacter sp. | reverse complement strand
CGGTTGATCAGGGCCCGGTAGCCTTCGATCATGCCGGTGGCTTCGAGCTTGCGCACGCGATTGAGCGTGGCCCGCGCCGACAGGTGGATGGCTTCCGAAAGCGCCTGGATCGTCGTGCGCCCATCACGCTGGAGCATCTCGAGCAGCGTCAGGTCCGCGCGATCGAGCTCCATACAAGTCGTGGTGGCCTACAACGTCTTCAGCGCGGCCAGCCTGCGCATCAGTTGCTGTACCAGGTCGGTCTGCATGTCGCGGTACAGCAGGTTTTCCTCGGTCTCCTTGGCCAGCACCGCCGACTCGTTGAAGCTGATGTCGCGTTGCTGCAGCAGCTCGGTTTCCGGAATCAGTTCCTTGCCCTGCGGCGTGCGCAGCTTGAATTTGAAGCGGGTGCGCAGCTGGAATTCGCGCACCTGGCCGGAAGCGTTCAGGCCCACCACCACTTTTTCGCGCTGGTCGGCCAGCACGTCCAGCACCACCTGCGCGGTGTTGGCGCGTGTCACGTCCCCGATCACCGTCACGCCGTCGCTGAATGCGATGGTGCGCTTGAGCTCGTTGCCCAGCGACGAGCTGGGCGCCGCGCCGACATAGATGGTGCTGAACGCGAAGTGGGGCGCCTGCCGCAGCTGGAAGCCGCAACCGGCCAGGACCAGCGAGGCCGCAATCAGGCAAAGCAGCCTTCTGCGCATCAAATCACCACGTTGACCAGCCGGCCCGGCACCACGATGACTTTCTTGGGCGCCGCGCCGGCCGCGTGAGCGGCAAACGCCTCGCTGGCGACCGCCAGTTTTTCGATCTGATGGCGGCTGGCCGCGGCCGGCACCAGGAACGAGCCGCGGTGCTTGCCGTTGATTTGCAGCACGAGTTCGATCTCGTCCTGTTTGAGCGCCTGCTGGTCGACCTTGGGCCAGGGTGCGTCAAGCAGGTCGCCCTGGCGCTGCGCGTAACCCAGCGCGTGCCACAGTTCATGCGCGATATGCGGCGTCACCGGATACAGCACACGCAGCAGGATGCCCAAGCCCTCGCGCACGGCGGCGTCCGCACCCGGTTCGGACATGCCTTCGAAATCCTCCAGCGCATTGAGCAGCTTCATCGCACCGGACACGACGGTGTTGTACTGCATGCGCTGGTAGTCGTAGTCCACCTGCTTGAGGACAGTGTGGATGTCGAAGCGCAAGGCCTTGCCCTGCTTGCCGGGACTCGGCGCTTTGGCCGCCTGCCCGCTCGAAGCCGGGGCGCCGAGCTTGTAGGCGAAGTTCCAGACGCGCCTCAGGAAGCGGAAGGACCCTTCCAGGGCGGCGTCGTTCCATTCCAGCGTCGCGTCCGGCGGCGCGGTGAACATGGTGTACAGGCGCGCCGTGTCGGCGCCGTATTTCTCGATCAGGTCCTGCGGATCGACCCCGTTGTTCTTGGACTTGGACATCGTGGTCCAGCCCTCGTAGCTCACCGGCAGTCCATCCGCCTTGGCCGTGGCCGAGATCAC